>JAFGJP010000276.1 GCA_016929035.1 Candidatus Auribacterota bacterium
CGGCCGGGACCTACAAGGATGCCGTTTTCCTTTGCGTAGTGGACAATATCCCTCACCATGAGAAAGTAGCTGGCAAAGCCCATGTCGGTGATGATCTTCAGCTCGTGCTCCATCCTCTCTCTGACCTCACCTGTCTCATCCGGATAGACTTTGTTCAGCCCTTCAAGGCAAAGCTCTTTCAGATAGTCATTCGGCTTTTTTTCATCAGGAGGCGTAAAGCGCGGCATGTGCATGCTGGAAAAATCGAGCTCGATGTTGCACTTTTCCTGGATGGCAATGGTATTTTTCAGCGCACTGGGGACGTCTTTAAAAAGCTTCTTCATCTCCTCTGGCGACTTGAAGTAGAACTGGTCGGTCTGCATTTTCATCCGGTTCTGGTCTTCCAGCGTCGTGCCTGTCTGAATGCAGAGAAGCACTTCATGGGCAAAGGAATCGTCTTTTTCCAGATAGTGCGAGTCATTTGTCGCAACGACCTGGAGCCCGAACTTTTTTTCCAGCCTGATGAGCTCTTTATTGACGATCTTCTGCTCTCTTATGCCGTGGTCCATCAGCTCAAGATAAAAATCGTCTCTTCCAAAAATATCGATGTAGGACTTAAGAGAAAGCTCGGCCTCTTCTGTCATCCCCCGGGAAAGAAAATAAGGGATCTCTCCTTTGAGGCAGGCTGTCAGCCCGATGAGGCCATCATGGTACTCGGCAAGATGCTGCTTGTCGATTCTTGGCTTGTAGTAAAAACCTTCTGTATGAGCAAGGCTCATCAGCTTCATCAGGTTCTTGTAGCCGGCTTCATCTTTTACAAGAAGAAGAATGTGAAAGGCCGCGCCCTCGATGCCGTGCGTTTTTTTGTCTTTCATGGAGCCGGGAGCGATGTACGCCTCGCAGCCGATGATGGGCTTGATGCCCTTTTCTTTGGCCTTGAGATAAAAATCAATAACACCATGCATGGTGCCGTGGTCCGTGATGGCAATGGCCGGCATCCTGTACTCAACCGCTTTGTCAATGAGATCACCGATCTTGCACGCGCCGTCAAGAAGGCTGTATTCCGTATGCTGATGAAGATGAACAAAATCAGAGTGTAACATCTCTTTACTCCGTAAAAAAAATCAAAATTTAAAAATCAAAATTTAAAAATAAGGAGCGCTAAAGCGCGGATAAAAAATATATATCTCCAAGAAATTATGTAAAAAAGCCTTATCTTTTCTGCTTACCTTCTTGCATATATCTCTGCTTTTACAGGGATGACAACGCCGTAATCTTTTTCGTTTATCACGAATATGACATCTTCAGAAATTGATTTTATAAAACATGTGCGTCAGCACACCTTTATTTTTGATATTTGATTTTTTATTTTTGATTTTCTTTCACTCCCATTCAATTGTTCCCGGCGGTTTGGAAGAAATATCATAGACCACGCGGTTGACGCCGTGGACTTCATTGATGATCCTCCCTGATATCTTTCCCAGAATATCGGCCGGGATCTTTGCCCAGTCAGCTGTCATCCCGTCAGAGCTTGTGACAATGCGGACAGCAATGACGTTCTCATATGTTCTCTGGTCACCCATCACGCCGACAGCTTTGACCGGAAGAAAGACGGCAAAAGCCTGCCAGACCTTCCCGTACCACTGCGAGGCCTTCATCTCATCGATGACGATCCAGTCGGCTTCGCGGAGAACATCCAGTTTTTCTGCCGTTATCTCGCCAAGACATCTGACGGCAAGGCCGGGTCCAGGAAACGGATGCCGGCTAACGATGTCTTCCGGAAGGCCGAGAGCGCGGCCGACAACTCGCACTTCATCCTTAAAAAGCTCCCTCAGCGGTTCGATGAGCCTCAGCTTCATCCGGGCCGGAAGGCCGCCGACATTGTGATGGCTTTTTATCTTGGCCGTCGGGCCGCCCTTAGCTGAAACGGATTCGATCACATCCGGGTAAAGCGTACCCTGCGCCAGGAATTTCACATTCCCGATCTTTTTTGAAGCCTCCTCAAAAACCCGGATAAATTCTTTTCCGATGATCTTGCGCTTTTTTTCCGGGTCCGTGACGCCTTTCAACTTTCTCAAGAAACGTTCCACCGCGTCAACAACGAGAAGGTTCATACCGAAGTGTTTTTCAAAGGCCAGCCTGACCCTTTCTCTCTCGCCTTTCCTGAGAAGGCCGTTATCAACAAAGATACAGTGCAGTCTTTTTCCGATGGCCCTGTGAAGAAGGAGAGCAGTAACCGATGAATCCACGCCGCCTGAGAGCGCGCAGATGACTTGCTCTTTCCCTGTCTCCTCTCTCAGCTCAGGAATCTTCTTTTCAATAAAGCTTTCCATCGTCCAGTCAGGACGAATAGAGCACACGCGCGTCAAGAAGTTCTCCAGTATAAGGCTTCCTGACTGCGTGTGTGCGACCTCCGGATGAAACTGCACCCCGTAAATCTTCTTCTTCCTGTTTTCAAAGGAAGCGACCGGCGTGCTTTCCGTTTTTCCTGCAGCCTTGAAGCCATAAGGCATCTTCACGATCTTGTCGCCGTGGCTCATCCAGACAGTGAAAGTCCTTCTGGAAATCCCTTCGAAAAGAAGCGAACCCGCATCTCTTGTAAAAAGGGTAAACCCGTATTCTCTTTTTTTCGTCTTCTCGACTCTTCCTTTGAAATGGTGGGCAATGAGCTGCATGCCGTAGCAGATGCCGAGAACAGGAACGTTCATGTCGAAGATCCTTCTGTCGCAGCGTGGCGAACCTTTTTCATGAACGCTCGCAGGACCTCCGGAAAGAATGATCCCCTGAGGATCGATTTCTTTGATCTCCTTGTAAGATATCGAGCAGGGCTTAATGATGCTGTAGACGCTGTTTTCCCTGACGCGCCTGGCGATAAGCTGATTGTACTGAGAACCAAAATCAAGAATAAGGATTTTTGCCGTCATGGTTATCTATTAAAAAATTTTTGACAGGGTCAAAACCACCCTTGAAAACAGGGGCGGAATATTTAGAATCAATACGACTTGCCGTTTTTTAGATTTTATTTTTGCTTTTTGATTTTTTATTTTTGATTTTGCTTTTACTTTCCCATCCCGACATGCTGGGCTTTCTGAAAAATCTTCCCCTCTGTCTGGATGGAAGGAGCAATAATGATCTCCGTCATCTGCATTTCTCTGATGTTTCTTGCTCCGAGGTTACCCATAGATGTCTGGAGAGCGCCGACGAGGTTTTGAGAACCATCATCCAAAGTAGCCGGTCCGAAAAGAATCTGCTCAAGCGTCCCTGTTGTCCCGACGTAAATGCGCGTTCCTCTTGGAAGATTCGCATGCGGTGTGGCCATGCCCCAGTGATAGCCGCGCCCGGGGGCTTCCTTGGCTCTGGCAAAGGCCGAGCCGACCATGACCGCATCAGCGCCGCTTGCAAACGCCTTACAGATATCTCCGCCAGTGGACATGCC
>JAFGJP010000277.1 GCA_016929035.1 Candidatus Auribacterota bacterium
CCTTTCTGTAAAATCGATCAAAGCGTCTTATCATCTTCATCAAAGAAGGGCTGACCTTGTCCACGCCGGGCTGGCTCTCATCAACGCCTATCTCCATCTCTGCAACCCCCTGAAAATATTTGTCTCCACAGAAGGCGTTGCCAAGGGAGCTGTCATAGAATATTTGATAAGGCCGGAAAAGGGTTTTGTCAGACAAAGTAATTTTCAATAAGAGCTTTCAGCTTTTTCAGCTCTTTATCCTGGTGCTCAAGAAACTGAACGCCTGTATCGTACCTCTCTCCTTTTCTTTTCTCCATGCACCATCTGACCTGCGCCTTCAGGGATAGATATCTCTCTTCCGGTCTTTCGCCGGGAAGCCTGATCTTAAGGATCAGGATCATGTCTTTTTTCATGTACTGGCTGGTCTCGAGAAGCATTCCTGAAGAGCTGATGTTCTTGCTCAGCGTTTTTTCATGATCATGCCCTTCAATCCCTTCGATCTTGTATGTCAGCTCCAGAACAGACGGAAACCGATGGTCTTTTCTTCTGTTAGTCCCGCTGTACTTCGCGCCGGTGAGCCCTGAATCGATCACTTCTTTAAGCACATCTTTGATCTCTCTCAGATAAAACGGCTTGTGAATAAAAGCGAAAGCGCCCATATCTTCCAGCTTTTTTGAGGTTATTTCAGGGAAACTGTCCATCATGATGACCGGAAGGGCCTGATATTTCTCCTTGACCTTTTTGAGGACCTCAATGCCGTCCATACGCGGCATGTGAATGTCACAGAACACCACATCGACAGGCGTCGTTTCAAGAGAAGTCATGGCTTCTTCGCCATTCGTCGCCGTGACAATGTCATACTCGTCCTGTAAAAAATCCCTGAAAAGCTTCTGTATGATGATTTCATCATCAACGATCATGAGCTTCATTTTCTTGATGTTCATATAAAATTGTTCCTTATTGCTTATTATAATTCAAGCATGCGCCAAATCAATGTTTACTTTAAGTAAAGTTAATTTTAACATAAAATACTTTAATTATATTCTGTTTTTTATTGACATATGAAGTTTATGAAAACTAAAATGAATTAAGTTCACTTTAAGTAAAAAAGTAAATATAATCAAAGGAGGGTTCCTTTGTTTCTTAAACAGATTGAAATACTCGGGTTCAAATCATTCGGACAAAAGACCGTCCTTGACATAAAGAGCGGGATCACAGCCATTGTCGGCCCTAACGGGTGTGGTAAAAGCAACATTGTCGATGCCATCAAATGGGTTCTGGGCGAGCAGAGCCCCCGTGAGCTCCGCGGCTCTTCCATGCAGGATATCATCTTCAATGGAACAACTGATCTTCCTGCCCTCGGAATGGCTGAAGTCTCTCTTATTATTGAAGATACAGAAAACCAGCTTCCTCTCGACTATACAGAGATCCGTGTAACTAGACGCCTTTTCCGAAACGGTGAAAGCCAGTACCTGATCAATAAAAAGCCATGCCGCCTGAAAGACATTCAGGAGCTTTTCATGGATACAGGCATTGGTAACGATTCTTATGCGATCATGGTTCAGGGGAAAATGGATCAGGTCCTTACAGCCAAGCCAGAGGACAGGCGGGTCTTTTTCGAAGAAGCCGCCGGAATAACCAAGTATAAGACCCGCCGTAACGAAGCTCTTCGAAAACTGCAGAGAACAGAGGAGAACCTGACCCGTGTCAACGACATCATACGGGAGCTTGAAAAAAATATCTCCTCTCTGAAGATCAAGGCTGGAAAAGCCAAAAAATACCAGGAATGCTTTGAGAGGCTTAAGGATTTGGAAACCCGGTTCACCTTCTTTAAAGCCGGAATCTTCAGAAAAGACATTTCCGAACTCAGCTCTTTAAAGGAGCGCAAAGAGCAGACCATCCACCAGGTTCGCGAAGCTATCGCTCTCCAGGAAAAACAGCTCCATGAGATTCGCTCATCTCTTGAAGAGTCTGACGGCACTTACAGAAAAAGCTTTGAAGAAATGAGCCGCATCCATGCAAAAATAGAGCAGAGCATCCAGGAAAAAATACTGGATGAAAAGCGTTCAGGCGACACACTCGCGCAGAAGAGCTCCCTTTTGTCAGACATTGAACGCCTGAGCGAAAAAGCAACGGAAACACTGGGGCTCCTTGAGGAGCTGGCTGTCAGCGAAAATGAATTTGTCCAGTCGCTTGAAGAGAAAAAGAGGGCCCTCGACGAAAAGGAACAATTCATTCAGCAGCTCAAAGAAGACATTGAGCAGACACAGAAGGCCATGGAAGACAGGACTAACCAGTCTCTCCAGGCGGCACAAAAAGAATCTCACCTAAAAAACCAGATGATCGATCTGTCGGCAACGACAAGGAACATGGAAAGCCAGCAGCAGAAAATACAGGCAGACGTAGCTTCTCTCTCCAGGTATCTGGCTCAGATCGATCATACCATCGAGACCAGGCTCCAGGAAGTCCTTTCCCTCAAGCATGCCCTTGAAGAGGAAGAATCAAGAAAAAGCATTATCCTGAAAAACATGGAACAGGCCAAATCGGAGCTTGACGCTGACGAGCAGAAGCTTTTTGAGAAAAAGGCCAGCCTGTCTGAAAAAACCTCTCGCCTGAAAGCTCTTGATAAGCTGGAAAAAGGCTATGAGGGATTCCTTGAAGGCATCAAAAAGATCATGGAGCTCAGACAAGATGCTTCCCAAGGGATCATCGGTACGGTTTCAGACATTCTCAGCGTCGACAAGGCTCATGCGGACATGGTGGAGATGGTGCTGGGAAACCGCATACAGAACATTATTGTAGAGAAGGCTGATCAGGCGGCCCATCTCATTCAAGCCATGAAAAACCAGCAGATGGGATGCGCCACGTTCCTTCCTCTGGACAGCGTCAAAAACGAAGGACGCGTGACATGCGAAAATCAGGAAGGTCTTATAGGGCATATTCTGGACTTCATTCAGTGGGATGACCGCTACAGCCCTGTGGTTCACCATCTCTTTGGACGGACTTTTATTGTAAAAGACCTCTGGACAGCCATCCGGCTTGCGCGGACAGTTTCACAGCCTTATGACTGGGTAACGCTTGAAGGAGACCACGTTTCTTCCACAGGTCTACTGACAGGAGGAAACTCTAAAGGAGCCGTCAAAGGCATCATTTCCAGGAAATCAGAGATCCGGTCGCTTGAGCAGCAGATAAGCGAAGAAGAGATCTCCTGCGGGCAGATCCGGTCAGAAGCTGACAAGAAAAAGAAACACCTGGAAATCCTCTCGGGCAATTTGCTCCAGTGTGAAAAAATACTCACGGAAAAGCAGATGTCCTTCCATGAAAAAGATTCCGCTGCGCGCGAAGAGAAACTGAAATTCGATTCAACCCAAAAAAACATGGAGACCCTTTCCTCTGAACTGAACATCATCCGCCTGCAGCTTCAGGAGATGAAGCAGAAGGAAGATCATTTTCATGAAGAACTTTCCCTCTGCCAGCACAGTTCCGAACTTCTGCAAAAGGATATTCTTGAATATAAAAGCCAGATCGAGCAAAAAGTCAGGGACATCGAAGCTCTCCGCGAGGGCATATCGGAGATCCGTATTCAAAAAGCCTCCATTTCTGAAAAGCTCGAATCCATGAGAAAGAGAAAGCATGACCATCAGATGCTGGCAGAAGAGACAAACCGGGAAATCCAGAAAAAACAGCAGGAGACCCTGCGGCTGACACAGATTTACGAGGATCTGCAGCAGCATATCGTCGCACTTGCCCATGAGGTCTCTCAGAAAGAGGAAGAAGAAAAGAGCATTCAGGAAATGATCTCAAAAATCGAAGACGACCGCAACAGGCTGCGAAAAGACGAGGAACTCATGAGCGAGGGTATTCACAACAACAATGTAAAGCAGCAGCTTGAGCAGGAAGAGCTGTCCTCTCTCAACATACAGCTTACAGAAAAAGAAGGGCACCTTTCACACATCATAGAAAACTTCCGCCTCAAATATGAAGAAGACCTGCCGGAAGTACCCGTGATCAATGATGGAGAAAGCGGAGCCCTTCCGGAGAACCTGGAAGAAGAGATCGAGGCTTTAAGAAAAAAGATGAAGTACCTCGGGCCTGTCAGCCTTGATGCAATCAAAGAATACGACGAACTGCAGGAGCGATATACTTTCCTTCAAAGCCAGCATAGCGATCTCCACAACGCAAAAGTCGACCTGATCAAGATTATTAACCGCCTCAACAAGCAGGCCAAGGAACAGTTTGCTGAAAACTTCGAGAAGATCCGTCAGCTTTTCAAGGAGATCTTCACATCCCTTTTCCGCGGCGGGCGCGCGGATATCTACCTTGTGGATGAAAATGATATCCTGGAATCCGGTATCGAGATCACAGCCAAGCCCCCGGGAAAGCCCAACCAGAGCATTTCGCTTCTATCAGGCGGAGAGAAGGCTCTCTCGTCCATCGCTCTTCTCTTTGCCATATTCAAGCTCAAGCCCAGCTTTTTCTCTGTTCTTGATGAACTGGATGCTTCTCTTGATGAATCGAATATTCTGCGCTTTCTTGAACTTCTAAAAAGCTTTACGGAAAAAACTCAATTTCTCATTATTACGCACAGCAAGACCACCATTAATATCGCCGACACGATCTACGGGATCACCATGTCAACGCCGGGGCTTTCAACTATCGTTTCCGCAAGCCTTAAGGAAAAACCGGTGAGATCCGCTCAGAAAAAACAGGCATCAAAAAAGAAAGACGAACCCCTTTGGGAGAACCAGAACGGGCCTCTCCCAGCGGAAACAGATGTCAGTGAAGACCCTTCCCGCATCGACTCTCTCGTCGGAGACGACAGGCTGTCACATGAGAAGGATGCGGCTTCGGAAAGACAGACGGACATTGTTTTCAATCCAGAAGAAAGCTGAAGCTTCACGGTCCTAAACCCGTCAGCCCGCATATTTCATAAGACCTGTTTCGCGCTTTTAAATCTTGTAAAAATTTTTGTATATATTAAAATCATTACTTATTTAAAACTTTATTAACATTTCAAACTTTGGAGAATGGTCTATGAAAAAATTCCTTTTCACGTTCTTGGCCGTTTTTCTGACTGCCTGCCTGTCTTCTCAAAACAGCTTCTCTTTTGAAAAGCTCAAGTACATCGGTGAAATCTCTATTGAAAAAAACATCCGGCCTGTTGATATCGCTCTCGATGAATCAGGAGGATTCTTTGTTGCCGATGCGGCATCCGGAAAGATCGTTATTTATAATAAGTTCGGCAACCTCGTCGACAAAAAAAATATTGCGGATAAAAAGCTTTTTACGCGAGGCGGCGCTGTCTGCATGGATTCAGCCGGAAGCCTTATTGTCATCGATACAGCCAGCAATAAAATAACGAAATGCGACAGCTCGTTTAATGAGATCTTTACGATCGGCGGAACGGGTTACGCTGAATCACAATTTCGTACCCCAACGGATATTTCCGTTGATCAGGACAAAAATTTCTACGTCGTTGATTCAGGAAACAGAAGGCTGCAGGTATTCAATCTCGACGGCATTTTTTTTGGCCAGATCAAGTCCGGAGAAAGAGAGACAACCAAAAGCAGCTATAAGAAAAAACAGGATGGAAAGCTATCCGGTTCCCCGGTCTTGACACTGCCTTATCTTTCCAAGCCCCTGAAGGTCTCTGTTGATGAAACCGGCAAAATCTATATCCTGGATTTTATGAGTACGAACGTCTATGCCTATAATCAACAGGGCGATCCTGTTTTCACTATAGACATGAAACAGATCCTCCGGGTCAAAAAGATCAAACCTGTTGATATTGTTGTGAGAAATGACAACATCTTCATTCTTACAGATGAAAACATCAAGGTCTTTGATGCGGAAAACGGGACCTATGTCACCAATATCGGAAGCCGCGGCAAAGGCCGGGGGCAGTTTCTTTCACCTGTTGCTCTGGACATGCTGGATAATCTTCTCTACGTTCTTGATGCCGGCAATTCACGCGTTCAGATCATGGAATACGGGGAAAAGAAAATGGAAACTTCCAAAGTGGAGCGGACTTTAGAGGAAAAGACCAAGATCGCCATCTTTGATTTTCGAAATTCTAATGCTCTCTCGAAAAAGAAGGAATTCGGAGAAACCGTATCAGAAATGTTCATTACGTCCTGCGTGAACACGAAAAACTTTATTGTCGTCGAGCGCAAGGAGATCAAGAGAGTCCTGGACGAACTTCAGTTCAACATGTCTGATATGATCGACATGAAAACAGCCAAAAAAGTCGGGAAAATCCTCGGAGTCGACTACGGCATTGTCGGAAGCGTCGCTATTTTTGAAGACGGTATCGAAATCGATGTGCGTTTTATTGAGCTTGAAACAGGCGTTATCGTCCTGGCTGAAAGCAAGCGTTCAGGCGATGAGATCAATCTCCGAAAAGCCATTAATGAAACAGTTGGTAAAATTGAGCGAATCTACATCAACCGGGTGGGTGCTCCGCAGTCTCCCGGCGGCTTCTATACCCTGGGAGGCATCAAATCAGTCTATATCCGCTGGGACAAGAGCCCTGATGATGATGTTTCTGTCTATAAAATCTATCGGTCTGAGTCGCCGGATGATGAATTTTCTCTGGCAGCGACTGTATCGACCAATGAGTATAAAGATGAAAACCTGAAAGAGGGAGCAGAGTATTTTTACCGGATCTCTCTTGTCAATTCAAAAGGCAACGAAAGCAAGCTCAGCGAGATCATTCGCTGCAAGACACGCGAAAAGCCGACGTTCGGCTATGTTCTGAAAGTCAAAACACACGTCTATGTCAAAATGTGCAAATTTTCCTGGTCAGACCCCAGCAAGGAGGAGATCAAGGAGTATCGCATCTTCCGCTCTGACTCGGAATCAGGAGAATATACGTATATCGGTTCAACACAAAAAACACAATTTGAAGATGAGGGGCTTGAGGACGGAAAAACATATTTCTACAGAATCAAAAAGGTTTTCCCCGACGGACAGGAAAGCCAATTCTCGAACTCGTTCTCCTGCGAGACAGAAGCGAGGCCCCAGCCTCCGGCAGGGCTCAGCGCTGAGTCTCATCTTGCGCGCAAAGTCCAGCTTTTCTGGGATAAATCAAAAGTCGACAAGGACATCTCAAAATATCACATCTTCAGGTCTGAATTCCCGGATGGAGATTTCAAGCTTATTAAGACTATCCGCTCCAACAAGTATATTGATATAAAGCTTCTTGATAACACGACGTATTACTACAAGGTCCAGGCGGTCGACAAGTACGGGCTTCTCAGCGATTTCTCCGAGACCGTCAATGCGACGACAAAAGACATCCCTTCTGTTCCGGAAAATGTTTTTGCTCAGAGCAACCTTCCAAGACATGTCATCATTACATGGGATAAGAACCCGGAAAAAGACATTGACGATTACACGGTCTTCCGGGCTGAAGCTCACGACGGGGAATACAAAAAAATCGGAACGATAACAGCCAATGAGTATACGGACAAAAAGCTTGATGATTTTAAAGAGTACTTTTACTTTGTCGTGGCAACAGACAAGGACAAACTGCAGAGCAAACCTTCTGAGACAGTGAGCGCCAGGACAAAGCCTATTCCTTCAATGCCTTCAAACATGAAAGCGATTGGCGGTCAGCCGAAAAAAATAACCGTCCTGTGGGACAAGAACCCTGAGGATGATATTAAGCATTACACCATCTTTGCTTCTAAAAACCCCAAAAGAAGCTATAAAAAAATCGGGGAGACAGACAATAACGCTTTTGAATTTCTGAATCTCAAGGATAAAGAAACGTATTACTTCAGGGTCACGGCAACAGACAAAGACGGGCTGGTCAGCCAGGAGTCAAAAATCGTTTCAGCGACAACAAAACCCCTTCCTCCCACGCCTGTCAACGTCACGGCTGAGATCAAAGACGGCAAGGTTCTGGTTGTATGGACAGCTATTCAGTATGAAGACCTCTTCGGCTACATCATCTATAAAGACCGGAAAAAGGTAGAAATCATCCAGGACAATCTTTTTATTGACGATAAGATCAAGCCTGGTGAAAAGATCACCTATGAGATCTCTTCCATGGATAACGACAAGCTGGAAAGCCCCAGAAGCCAGGAAGTCAAGATCGTTATTCCCAAAGAGGAGAATAAATAAGGCAGCGTTTGAAGCTTGAAGTGTGAATTTTGAAGTTAAAAAAATTCGCGTTTTTAAACTTATGGCTTTTTTAGATGATAAATTGAGGGCGCCTCTAAAAATGATTTTTGTGAGGCGCCCTGGTATTATTTTTGAGGAATAAAAAGCTTCTGGCCGATCTTCAGCCTGTCCGGGTTCTCTATTTCATTAGACGCAATAACGTCGTCAACGCTGACTCCGTACTTTGAAGCGATCTCGGAAAGGGTCTCTCCTCTCTGCACGGTATGATAGATCCCAAGGTCATACTTTTCTTTCTGAAGCGCATTGATCTTCTCAGCGATCTTCTGGTTTTCCTTGATAACCTCTTCTATGACCACGTCCATTTTCTTGTCGATCTGACTGGAGACGGATTCTTTCATGCTTTTCAAGTCCTGCTGAAGGGTGCTGATGTCTTTCTGGTAAGCGAACATTTTATTGTTCAGGGAATTTTCCATGCCGGCTATTCTGTTCTGGATATCTTCCTGCTTTTTGTCCATGGCATCGACCTGTCCCTCGAGGGCGTTCAGGCGGTCCTCCATATGAATGATCTGCTCGTTCACCTGTGAGCGAACCATATAAACATCCTGCTTGTTGGCCAGATCATCTGTCACGCATCCGGTGAGTATCATAAAAAATCCGCAGCTCATCAAAAGAAAATTTCTTTTCAAAGAAAAATCTCCTTATTTGGATATAAGAAACTGGGCACGCCGGTTCTTGCTCCACGATGATTCGTCATGGCCCAGAGCCGCCGGACGTTCCTCTCCGTAGCTCACCGTATGCAGCCTCTGAGCGTCCACCCCGAGGCTGATGAGATAGCGTCTCACGCTGAGGGCCCTCTGTTCGCCAAGGGAATAATTATACTCATTAGAGCCTCTCTCATCGCAGTGCCCTTCTATCAGGAGATGCTTCGATGAGTTATCTCTCATCCAGTCGGCAATGCCATTGAGAATGGGAGCTTCTGAAGGCTTGATGTTGTACTTGTTATAGTCAAAGTAAACAGTTCGAAAAACATAATCCAGCTCTGCGGGGGGTTCTACAAAATCTTCCAGGGAATACTCATACAAAGGAACGTCCTGATAACCTATAGCCGCATCATCGGCTCCTTTCTTTACCGGCTTCTTGCAGCCGGTGAAAGCAAAACTCAATGCTATAAAAACAATGAAAAATTTAAACGCTTTCATTTGAACCCCCGGGTAAACAGGTTGATTTATGCCACGCTTTCCTTTATTTTATTTAAAAGAACATTGAAATCAAATGGTTTTTCAATATAATCATCGATCTTGTACTTTGTTTTCCACTGGTGCTTGATATCATCGATGGAAAAAGACACTCCAGTGATGACAATGATCTTGGGGGAGCCGAAAGAACTGTCTTCCTTTATTTCCCGCGCAAGCTCAACGCCAAGCTTTTTGGGAAGGTTGGCGTCCAGAAGAACAACATCAACAGGGCTCTTCCGGAGCTCGACTTCGGCTTCTTCGGCTGTCGCGAAATCAAAGACTTCAAAGCCTTGAGAGTTCAGCCTGATCTTAAGAAGCTCACGAAGAGAGTTATCATCTTCGACAACGGCGATCTTCACCTTGTCCGTCTCCCATAGTCCCCCTTCCAGGGACAGTTTTGACCTTTTCTATCAAGATTGTTCCTAGTATAATACCTTTTTATTAAAAACAAAACGGAAAATGTCTTTTCATCACAAAAATTTATTTACAAAACCTGTGGAAACTTATTATTATAACTATTGATATGAGCCAGCCATTTGCAGGAAAGATCAGTGTAAAAAACGGGCTGCCGGAAAAGCCTGTTTTTCATATTAAAAGTCATTTTACCATCGGCCGCGACATCAACAACACATTTACCATAAGCAAAAACTCTGTATCCCGCCACCATGCCCGCATAGAATGGAAAGAAAAGGAGCAGTCTTTCTATATTTTTGACGAAGGCAGCGAAAACGGTGTTGTTGTCAACGGCCGCATGATACTGGGTAACCAGAAACTGGAAAACGGCGACACCTTTTTTATCAGCGATGTTGAAATGCTGTTTGAACAAATCCCCTTTTCAAAGGATCTGGTTTTTGAAGAAGATACCAAAGAAGTTCCAGAAGAAGGGCTTGGCGACGAGCTCACAGGGACCCACTTCATGGACATCGCTGAGATAAACCCGGATTACTTTGAGGAACTCCGCGAACAAAAACCAAGACCCGAGTGGATATGGGAAGAAGGACCGGCGGAAGATAAGCCGAAGGACAAAGAAGAATAGCCTGCCTGGCCATGCTTGCTTCTCTCATTTTTCCGGATTCCGCGCTTCAACCTTATTTTTTGACCTTTAGACATCATTTCAAAATGAGAATAATAAACTCTTGAAGATTCTTTTGAATTTTGAGTCTAAATTCACTAATATTATTATAAAAACAAAAAAGTACATTTTTAGGATCTGAGAATGCAAAATCCGATTATCACATCATTCGTTGAATCCGGGCTTTTTGGAAAGTTTATCCTGATTGTCCTGGCGTTTTTGTCGATATACGCCTGGGCCATTGTCCAGAACAAGATCTTTTATTTCCGAAAAATCCGGCGGGAAGACAGGATGTTCATGGAAAAAATCAAGGGGACAAGAGGGAGCATTCTGAACATTGATTTTAATGAGAAAGCTGTCTCCAACTCTCCTCTTTTTAAAATTTTTCTCTCTACCCGTGAAATTCTCCAGGATATTATTATGTCGAAAAACCGCATTGAATCCGAAGATATCGAAGCGATAGAAATCATCATGCAGAAAGTGATCTCTGAGGAAAGACTGCGTATGGAGGACTCTAACTTTGCGCTGGCAACGATCGCTTCCATCAGTCCTTTTCTGGGTCTGCTCGGAACCGTCTGGGGCATCATGAAATCATTCCGGGGCATGGGCATGATGGGGTCAGCCAGCATCACAGCCGTCGCCCCTGGAATTTCAGAAGCTCTCGTAACGACCGTTTTCGGGCTCATCGTGGCCATCCCTGCCGTTATCGTCTATAACTATACGGTCAACAATATCAAAGAAGAAATGGTGCGCATCAACAATTTTTCTCTCGAGCTCCTAGACCGCATAGAAAAATTGCGAAATCTTCAGGAGAGCTGAAGGCATGAAGCGACGAAAGCGCATTCTGAAAAGGCTCGTTCCGGATTATCAGCCGCCGCTCAGCGACATTAACATCACGCCGCTCGTTGACGTTTCTTTTACGATATTGATTATTTTCATTCTCGTAGCGCCGATACTCGAGCAGGGAATCAACCTGGTCCTGCCCCGCTCCAAGGCAAGTAAAATTGAAAGCGAAGAGAGCCTGACAGTGGAAATAGACCAGAAAGGATGGATTTTCCTCGACGGCGAGCGTGTCACCATAGAAACCCTGAGAAACACGCTTCTCACCATCGCCCAGGTAAAGGAAAATCTCACCATTCTTATTAAGGCCGACTACAGAAATTCTTACGGAACTGTCGTGGACGTTCTGGATACTATAAAAAATGCAGGAATTGAAAAAATAGGCATTGTGACGCGGGAAAAGGCAAAGTGAAAAACAAAAGGCATCTTTTGATCTCCATTATCGTGCACGCCGCTGTGATCGGGCTCATTGTCTTTATTCCCAGCTGCCCCCGGAAGCAGGAAGTTGAAATCATAGAAAACGTCAAAATCGTTCCCCAGGCTCCTTCTGTCGAGGTCAAGCAGCCGGAGCCTGAGGAGCCGGTCAAGAAACCGGAGCCCAAACCTGAGCCCGAACTTGTCAAAAAGAAGAGGACCGTCCCGAAATATACTCCTGACGAATTAAAAAAGCGGCTGGAGGAAAAGCTCAAAGAGACTCCGGAAGAGCCGGAAAAACCGGTAAAAACGCCGGAAGCCCAGTCATCAAAGACGGAA
>JAFGJP010000043.1 GCA_016929035.1 Candidatus Auribacterota bacterium
AAAAAAGAAAAAAATAGATGATAGAAGAAAGTCAAAATTTTGAAGAGGAAAAACAGAAGAAATGTTAGCCGCGAAGAACGCTAAGGGACGCGAAAAAAGTAAAAAAACTTAATGAATCGATGGGCTATGGTCTGTGGACTATCGACTATGGACGATTTAAATCTGCGTTATCAAATATCATGTATCATGAATCTTGTATTGATTATCGGAGGAAAACATGATCGAATCTCATGCGAGAAGCGTTTCTAAAGCTGTATCTTACCGCTTGATGGGGACATTTGCTACGATGCTGATCGTTTTTATTTTTACCAGAAAAGTTGTTCTTTCTCTTGGCGTCGGTTTTTTTGAGCTCCTTGCCAAGATCGGCTGTTTTTATCTCCACGAGCGCATATGGGAAAAGATAAGATGGGGAAAGATCGACCATCCTTTGGGAGAATTAGATGTAAAGGAAAAATTAAGACCTGAGGATATGGAAAAAGTTAAAGAACAATTGAGAGAAATGGGATATATGGACTGAGAAGAGATGCAAGATACAGGATGCACGATACAGGAGAAACAAAAAAAGAAGACGAAAAAAAGAAAAAAATAGATGATAGAAGAAAGTCAAAATTTTGAAGAGGAAAAACAGAAGAAATGTTAGCCGAGAAGAACGCTAAGGGCCGCGAAAAAAGTAAAAAAACTTAATGAATCGTTGGGCTATGGTCTGTGGACTATTGGCGATGGACAATTTAAATCTGTGCTATATATCGTGTATCTTGAATCTTGTATCGTGTATCTATAAATGTAAGGAGTTGACCCGTGTTTTTTAAAAAAAGAAAAAAGAAAGTTTTTGTGATAGGCCTTGACTGCGCTTCTCCGCAGCTTGTCTTTGAGCAGTTTAAGGAACATCTTCCGAATCTCAGGATGATGATGGAAAATGGTCTTTCTGCACGCATGAGGTCAATTCACCCTCCCATCACCATACCGGCATGGATGAGCATGTGCTCAGGCCAGGATGCAGGAGAAATGGGTGTTTACGGTTTCAGGACAAGGAGCGATAGTTCTTATACAAAATTTAATATCTCAATTTCTTCCGCTTTTTCACACGTGAAAAAAATCTGGGATATTATTGGGAAAGATGATAAAAAAAGCATTCTTGTCGGTGTCCCTCCGTCATACCCGCCTTATCCGATTAATGGTCACTTGATATCCGGGTTCATTTGCCCTGATGCTAAAAGAGATTTTACTTATCCAAGAGAATTAAAGGCTGAAATAGAAGAGCTCGTGGGAGAATATCAGTTTGATGTTGTTTACCGTACAGAGGACAGGGATAAGATAAAAAAAGCTGCCTGGGAAATGACGGAAAAAAGGTTCAAAATCATCGAGTATCTCATGAAAAATAAACCATGGGATTTTTTCATGTTTGTCGAGATCGGCGTTGACCGCATTCATCACGCTTTCTGGAAATATTTTGATAAGACGCATCACTTATATGAAAAGGGCAATAGATACGAAAATGTGGTGCTGGATTATTATAAACTGGTCGATGAAAAAATAGGCCGTTTGCTCACTTTACTCGATGATAATACGGTCGTGTTTGTTGTTTCTGACCATGGCGTTAAGGCTATGAAAGGGTCTTTTTGCCTTAACGAGTGGTTTATAGAGAAGGGCTATCTTGTTTTGAATAAGTATCCTGAAGCCGTTACGCCATTTGAAATGCTTGATGTGAACTGGGAAAAGACAAAGGCCTGGGGGTGGGGCGGTTATTACGGAAGAATATTTATCAATAAAAAAGGCCGCGAAGAACAGGGAATAGTCACCGATAATGAGTTTGAATCGTTAAAAGACAAGCTTATACAAGAGCTTGAATCAGAAAAGGACAGGTTTGGGAAACCTTGGAATACAAAAGTCTATCGTCCGGAAAAGCTTTATCAGACCCTTAATGGAGATGTTCCTGACCTCATGGCCTATTTTGATGATCTTGCTTACCGGAGCGCAGGTACCGTGGGACATAAATCGCTTTATCTGACTGAAAACGATACCGGGCCGGACGATGCCATGCACGACTGGGATGGTATTTTCATTAAATATGATCCGAGGAATAAGAAAAAAGAAGTCAAAGAAAGAATCAGTATTCTTGATTTTAAAGCGGAAGTATTGAAGGTTTTTGGTATAAAATAAAAAAAGAATTCACCACAGAGACCACAGAGTACACAGAGATGTTAGGGGAAATAAATCAAATTACAAAAGAGATCGTTGATTCAGCAATAGCTGTTCATAACGAATTAGGCCCTGGTTTATTGGAATCCACCTATGAAGCTTGTTTAGTGTATGAATTAGGAAAAAAAGGACTTAAGGTAGAACAACAGAAGGCTCTTCCAATAACTTACAAGGATATCAAATTGGATTGTGGATATCGTATTGATATATTGGTTGATGAAAAAGTAATTATTGAACTAAAGTCCGTGGAAAAACTAGAACCAATACATAAAGCTCAAGTTCTGTCTTATCTTAAGTTATCTGGGTATAAATTAGGATTATTGATCAACTTTAATGTAAAATTGATTAAAAATGGTATATGCAGATTAGCATCATGAATATTTTAATAACCTTTCGAAGAAAGGAAAAAAACTCCCTCTGTGGACTCTGTGTTCTCTGTGGTGAGATATTATGAAATTTCCTTTAACTGATTCACAGTTTTCAGATCTCAAAGAGATCATTCTTCTCGCCGGAGAAGAGGTCCGCAGGATTTATGAAAGCCGAGACTACAAGGTCGAATTAAAGGAAGATGATTCTCCTTTAACAGCAGCTGATAAAGCATCACAGGATATCATTTTAAAGGGACTTGGAAAATTGTTTCCGAAAACACCGATTATTTCAGAAGAAAGCAAGGACATTCCATACGAGAAAAGAAAATATTTTGAATATTTCTGGCTGGTGGATCCGCTTGACGGGACAAAAGAGTTTATCAGCCGGAACGGTGAATTTACCATTAATGTCAGTCTTATTCATAAAAATATTCCTGTGATAGGTTTGGTCTATCTTCCGGCAAAAGAAATGCTCTATTTTGCGCAAAAGGGAAAAGGAGCTTTTAAAGAGGAAAAAGGGGAAGAAGAGAAGCTTTCTGTTTATATAGAGAAAAGAGATAAAATTATTATCCTCCGAAGTCGTTCCCACAGCATGCCGGAAGAGGAGGGGATTGTTTCTGGTTTGGGAACTGTCGAAGAAATTTACGCAGGGAGCGCTCTAAAATTTTGTCTAGTAGCAGAAGGGATAGCTGATATTTATATCCGCACCTGCGGCAGTATGGAATGGGATACGGCTGCCGGCCAGTGCATTGTCGAGAGTGCCGGAGGAGGAGTCTATGATTTCAGGGGAGACAGCTTGCGGTACAATAAATCTTCTCTTCTCAATCCGGCCTTTTATTGTTTCAATCAATCAGAAGATTTAGAGAAGAGACTTAAACGCAGTCTTTCAGAGATTTCATTTAAAGTTTAAAAAAATGAGCAAAAAGCGAATCATATTTATTGGCTTAGACGGTGTTCCTTTTGGGCTTCTTAAAGACCTGGCTCAAAAAGGAGTCATGCCGAATACGAAAAAAGTTATCGAACAGGGCTGTTTTCGAAAGATGTTTTCTTCTGTGCCGGAGATTTCTTCTGTTGCCTGGTCTTCCATTATCACAGGGAAAAATCCGGCTGAACACGGGATTTTCGGATTTACTGACCTTATTCCTAATTCTTATTCCATGCGTTTCCCCAACTTCAGCAACCTGAAGGCAGAGCCGTTCTGGAATCTCATAGAAGGCCCTTCTGTGATACTGAATGTTCCTTCCACCTATCCTGTGAAACCGATGAACGGCGTCCATATTTCCGGTTTTGTTTCAATAGATTTTAAAAGAAGTGTTTATCCTTTAGAATTGATTCCTGTTCTTCAGGAAAAAGATTATCGCCTTGATGTGAATTCAGAATACGCGCATAAATCCTTTGATCTGTTCTTAAGCGACCTGAATAAGACGCTCGAAGCCAGGATGGATGCGGCCATGTACCTGTGGAACAAATATGCCTGGCAGGTTTTTATGCTGGTTTTTACAGGAACAGACAGGCTGATGCATTTTCTCTGGAATGCCTATGAAGATGAAAAGCATACTTACCATGACAGTTTTATCGGTCATTTCAGAAAAGTCGATGAGGCTATCGGTGAAATTAGTCAAAAGATGAGAGATGAGGATACTCTTATAATGCTTTCAGATCATGGATTCGAAAGACTCGATAAAGATGTCTATATCAATCATATATTAAAAGAAAACGGGTTTTTATCATTTCAGGACAATACAGCGCATCTGAAGAATATTTCTGGAGACACAAAAGCGTTTGCCCTTGACCCTGCTCGTATTTATATCAATCAGAAAGAAAAATATCCCCGCGGCAGAGTATCAGTTAATGATAGAGAAAAGATAATTACTGATCTGATTGACTTATTTCAATCATTAACATTAGATAACAAAAAACTTATTAGAAAAATATTCAGGAAAGAAGATGTTTATCATGGGCAATTTCTGGATGTTGCTCCTGACCTTATTCTCTTAGGAGAAGAGGGCTTTAATCTCAAAGGGAATATTAAAGCGCAGAGAGTAGCCGACAGGTCGATTTTTTCCGGCAAGCACACGCTTGATACGGCTTTTTTAGCTGTAAGCGGGAGTTTTGAAAAAGGGGTTGTCCCTGAAGCACCCTGTGTGTATGATATCTGGGGGTTGATAAGAGAGGGACTGGAGGATAAAAAAGCAAAAAAATAAGAGGATTAGCCACGAAGGGCCACGAAGAAGCACGAAGTTTATTTCGCCCTGAGTGCAAAATACTTAGTGTCCCTTAGTGTTCTTAGTGGCTGAATTATTAATTTTTTCACCGGAGGTAAACCATGCATAATGCGAAGTGTACATGTTGGAACTGCCCGGCTATTAACCTGGCCGGAAAAGTGGATTTTCGCGCATGCGGTCAGGCAGGAGCCCAGTTCGATAAAAAGGCTGATGATTCACAGGAAACCCACATCATGGCTGAATGCAAGCGGCGTCCTGACTTAGGGTTATTCGACCCGATGTCAATAACATTTGAAGAATGTCCTGAATGGCAAAAGACACCTTATGGATATTTACTGAAAAATATGCGGGTTATGATACTGGGTGTTGATGGTTATCTGGGATGGACCCTTGCTCTCTGGCTCGGGCGTCTTGGATGCCAAGTGAGCGGGGTGGATAATTACAATCGCCGCAACTGGGTCAAGGAGAGAGGGGCTCATACAGTTATTCCTATATCGCGGATGAGTGAAAGGCTTCATGCGGCAAAAGAAGTTTTAGGCGTTAATATCAACTTTCGTGAGATTGATATTTATGAAGAGAGAGATAAGCTCAAAGAGTTTATTGATGAAATTAAACCTGAAGCGATCGTTCATTACGGAGAATGCCCTTCAGCTCCTTTCAGCATGATCGATGTGGAACATGCTATTGACGTTCAGAGAAATAATGTTCTGGGGACGCTCGGACTACTTTTTACAATGCGTGATATCGTACCGGAATCCTCTCTTTTAAAACTTGGTACGATGGGGGAGTACGGAACTCCTCTCACAGGACGTCCTCTTTTTGAAGGGATGTTCCCGGCTGATGCTGTTCTTCACTGGGATAACAGGGAATGGAGCCTTGGCGGAGAATTGACGCCAAGAGACCCGGTGAGCTTTTACCATGTCAGCAAAGTCCAGGATACATTCAACTGCTATGAGGCCAGCAAATACTGGTGGCTGAGATCCTACGATATTATGCAGGGTGTGATTTTTGGTGTGCATACAGAAGAAGTGTCTGCAGACCCAAGGCTTCGCACACGTTTGGATATCGATGAATGGTTCGGAACCATCATCAACCGCTTTGTCGCACAGGCTGTTCTCGATATACCGCTCACTCTTTACGGTGCCGGACAGCAGATAAGGGGTTTTATTGCTCTTCGTGATGCCATGGAGTGTATGACTCGGCTTCTGGCCAGTCCCCCTGAGCCGGGACAGTACGCAGTTGTCAACCAGATATCAGGAGTGAAAAGCTTGAGGCAGCTGGCCTATATCGTTGCCAAGGTGGGAAGAAAACATTTCAATCTGCCTGTTCAAATCCAGCGGATAGAAAATCCACGAGTCGAAGCGGACATTCATCCTTTTGAAGCCCTTTATGAAAAGCTGCCCAAGCAGTATGGCTTTGAGCCCAAGGTAGATATTGAAGAAGAAGTGAGGCGGATGTTTGAGCTTCTCATGAAGCCAGAAATCCGTGCCCGGATAGAAGAAAAGAAGCATGTGATCATTCCAAAAACATGGTGGTCGGGCGTGAAGAGAGAAGCTCAGAGGATCGAGCTCATCAATCTTGAAAAAGAGATCAAGGAAGACGAGGAAAGAGCGAAGATATTTATGGGGAAAAAATAAAAGAAAGATTACAGTGATTTTAAAGGGATTACGGTGATTTAGAAGTTACCAGGATATCAGAGATCAGGGATACAAGATGCAAGATACAGGATACAGGATAAAAGAAAATAGAAGTTAGAAGATAGAAAGTAGATGATTAGAAGAGAGATAAGAGAACATTAAAAAATTTAATAAATCTAAGGAAATTTAATTTGCCGAAGGCAAACAGCTTCGCGTATCTTCGCGTTACTTAGCGGCTAAAATTGAAATGAAAAAAGCAATAACATTGAACAGCAAGAATTTTCAAAAGGAAGTATTGGAAAGCGAAATTCCAGTTCTTGTGGATTTCTGGGGTTCCTGGTGCCCACCATGCAAAATGGTGGAGCAGACGATCGAAGAACTGGCCGGTGATCTTGATGGAAAGGTCAAGGTCGGCAAGCTGAATGTCGATCAGTATCCGGTTTTAAGAAATCAATACAGCATAATAGGACTGCCGACGTTTATTCTTTTCAAAGATGGCCAGATGATGAAAAACGAAGTTGGCGCAAGATCCAAAAAACAACTTCTCAAAATGCTGAATGAAGCCTTAGGCAATATCATTTAAGATTGATGCTTGGAAAAAGAAATAAAACGTCTCATTCTAATCATTCCTCCTCCTCAATAAAACACATCAAGAGATTATTCATTACAGGGGGTGCGGGTTTTATTGGAGCTAATCTTGTCAAATATTTTCTCGACAGATACATGATTCAGATAACAGTCTATGATAATCTTTCAACAGGTTCGAAAGCTAATCTAAGAAGAGCTGTCAATGAATCGAAAAACAAGGGAAAGGTTAAGTTCTTAAGGGGAGATATCCTTGATTTCAAGAAACTCAAAGCCTTATCTAAAGGACACGATGCTATCATCCACCTGGCTGCACATACAAGAGTGCTAGAATCTTTAGAAAATCCTTCTGAAAACTTTCAGGTTAATTCTATAGGGACGTTCAATGCTCTTGAAGCAGCCCGGATCAATGGCATCAGAAGATTTATTTTTGCTTCATCAAACGCGGCCGTTGGAGAGCAAATACCCCCGATCAATGAAAAGATGGTACCAAAGCCTCTTTCTCCTTATGGAGCAAGCAAGCTTCACGGCGAAGCGTTATGCTCAGCTTATTACCATTCGTATGGTATGGAAACCATTGCCCTTCGTTTTGCCAATGCCTATGGGCCGTATTCAGAGCATAAAACGTCCGTTGTCGCCAAGTTTGTCAGAAAAGCTAAAAAAGGTGAAAATCTTGAGATCTATGGAGACGGAAACCAGACTAGAGATTTCATCCACGCAGAAGATATCTGCCAGGCGATTGACTTATCCCTTATATCTTGCCCCTTATTCACTAACCCTAATATCTGGGGTGAAATTTATCAGATTGCAACCGGAGTTGAGACAAAAATAATCGATCTTGCACAAATAATTTATCAAAGCTCTAAAAATCCAGAAAAAAAGATAATCTTCACCTCAAAGCGAAAAGGTGAAATAATCAAAAATTATTCTGATATCAGCAAAGCAAAAAAACAAATTCGCTTTAAACCATGCAAAAAGCTTGAAAAAGGCATCGCGGAGCTGATATTGGCAGGAAATACAGACTTTAAAAGAATTCAGCGGATTAAGTCATTATGAGCGAAGCTGATGCTGTAAAAAATCCAGATACAGAAAAAGAAAGATCATCTGCTGTCTCATTAGATATTGTTATTCCTGTTTTTAATGAGGAAAAGGTCATTGGTCAGCTTTTTGAAAGGCTGCGGAACGTCTTTTGTGAGAAAAACAGAATAAAAAATCACCTGGAAAGAGTACGGTATATTATAGTCGATGACGGAAGCACTGATTGCTCAGCAGAAATTATTTCGAGGTATATAAAAGATGGGTTCCCTGCTGTTCTTTACCGGTTTTCCAGAAATTTTGGCCATCAGAATGCTGTTGCTGCAGGACTTGAGCAGGCTGATGCTGATGCCGTTGCAGTCATCGATGCTGATCTGCAGGATCCTCCGGAGATCATTTTTCAAATGCTTGAGAAGCGGCGTCAAGGGTATGATATTGTTCACGGCATAAGGAAAAAGCGAAAAGAAAATTTTCTAAAAGTAAGTGCTTACTGGCTTTTTTACCGGTTTCTTTCTTTTATTTCAGAAATAGATATTCCTCTTGACAGCGGGGATTTTTCCCTGCTGGACAAAAGGGCTCTCGAGGCTGTTAAAAGTCTACCGGAAAAACTTCGTTATCCCCGAGTTCTCAGGGCTTGGGTCGGCTTCCGCCAGGTTTCTGTGGCCTATGACCGCCCTGAGCGGGCGGCCGGAAAACCGAAATATTCATTTTCCAGCCTTTACAAGCTGGCGACGGACGGCGTGGCATCGGCCAGCATAAGGCCCTTAAAGATATCGCAGGTGTTCAGCCTCTTCTATTTGTTTCTTGTAACCATACTGGCTTTTGTCTTTTTTTATCAGATCGTGTTCAAGAATACGGCCGATCAGACGTTTGTCTGGTTCATGATAGGGTATCTTCTTATTGCGTTGGGAGGGCTTGTGCAGGTTTTCTGTATTTATATTCTTAGCGCTTACATAGGCCGCTCCTACCTTGAGATCAAAGGCCGTCCCTCTTATATCATCATGGAAGTCGTTAAAAAAGAGGAAAACCTGAAAAAATCAGGCAGGTCCTGACGGTTAAAAGAGTCCGTCCGTCTTTATGCCAAGCGATAATGAAACCTTTCAAGTCGAGCTCATAAGCCGGGTCACTGACTTTCATTTTACAGATGAATGGTACGAACATATCTCTGAAGACCATTTTTGGTTTCACTGGAGAAGGATTGTCATAATCTCTCAAGCTTCTGATCTGAAGATCCCTTTGGATAAGGAACTGAAAGTGCTTGAGGTCGGTTGCGGAACCGGGCTTCTCAGGGCACAGATGGAAAATGCGACAAGCTGGATAATTGACGGAGCAGATTTAAACCTTAGCGCCTTGAAGAAGTCAAAGGCCTTCAAGGGAAGGACAATGCTGTATGACATCACTGAGGAAAAGCCGTCTTTTGTCAACAGCTATGATGTCGTTATCCTGTATGACGTGCTCGAGCATATTGAAGCGACGCGGAAGTTTCTTTCTTCTGCCATAAGGCATTTGAAGCCGGGTGGGATCCTGCTTGTCAACGTTCCGGCTCTTTCTGTTTTTTTCAGTCCGTTCGACCGCGCCATGGGGCATTTTCGCCGTTACGATAAAAAGTCTCTTTCTTTGGAATTCAAGGATATGGGCATGGATATCCTGGACATGCGTTACTGGGGCATGAGCATGCTTCCTCTTCTTGCTGCAAGAAAAGTGGTCATGTCCGTACATAAGTTCAAAGGGGAGAAAACGATTCGTTATGGTTTTAACGTACCCGGTGCTTTTTCTTTGATTTTTCAGCACGTTATGACAGGGTTGATGCGTTTGGAAACAGCATGCTTCAAGTCTCCGGTTCTTGGGACATCTCTTCTTCTTGCCGGCAAAAGGAATGCCTGAACATCACTTTTATTTGCTAAAAGAGTCATAAATGAAAAATTATTTCAGGTTTGATCAGAAGTTCAGTCTTTTCAGAAGCCTTGTTTCAAAAATGAGCCCGGCGTACATCCAGTTTTACGTGACGGCCCGCTGCGATATGATGTGCGAGCAGTGTAACATCATTTACGCTGATGCCGATGCTCCTGAAATGACGCTGAAGCAGATCAGGGCTATGGCAGAGAACATGGCAAAAATAGGAGTCTGCATCGTTCTTTTTATCGGCGGAGAGCCTTTTATCAGGAAGGATCTTCCTGATGTGATCCGCGCTTTTACTGAGCAGGGCATACATGTCCGTCTTCAGACAAACGGCCTGGCGACGAGGGAGCAGCTTCTTGCTTGTGTTGAAGCGGGAGCTCATGATATCAGCATTTCACTTGACAGCCTGGATTCTTCTCTGCAGGACCAGATCAACGGGGTCTATCCGAATTCATGGGACAGAACGATCGAAGCTGTAGCGGCTGTCAATGAAGTCTTTCCGGAGAACGGGTCGGGATTCTTTGGGACCGTTCTTATGCCGAGGAACCTGTATCATATCAGAGACGTGATTGAATTTGCGACCATTATAGGATGGAGCGTTTCCCTCGTCCCGGCCCATGTCTCATCACCGGACAGGCCGCTGGGATTTCGTACCTTTGATGATGAGAATATCTGCACTTTTCCAAGAGATTATTATCACGGTTTAAGGCAAGTGCTGAATTCAGTAAAAGAACTTCGGAGAAAAGGGCTCCATGTTTATGATTCAGATGAATATCTTGACGACATTTACCGCTTCGTCACCGGCGGGAGCGTGCGATGGAGAAGGCGCAACGGCGATATTTGTGATTCCCCGAACCTGTATTTTGGAGTCGAGCCGAACGGAAACATTAGGCCCTGCTGCGACTACAAGCTTCCGGTTTCCTTTCCAGTCTACCACGAGGACTTTCCGAAGTGGTTCAGGCGGGGAGATATTCACAGACATGTCTACGCCTATACCCGAAAATGTGCCGGGTGTATGTACGGCAGTTATCCCGAGATTACCGTTACCGCCAGGTATTACAGGCCTTTCATAAAAAGATATCTTTATTTCAATAAAAATCTTCCTGTTATGCAGAATATGTCTTCAGAAGAAATGAAAAAGAGCGCGCGGATGATATTTGAAAAGAACCGTGAAGATCGTGAAAGAAGCGAAAAAGAGCTGAGAAGAACTTGATGGATAACAGGAATACAAAAGCTCTGAGGTATCTGCTTTTGAGGTATCTGTGGAGCAATCGTCTTTATGTTTCTCAGGAAATTTATGAAGAAGTGACGCGGACGCTTTCTGTTGATTGGAATGACCGGAAGTTTGTTGTGAAGTGGGTCTGCAAAGGAAATGAACATTTCAAAGAATATGACGGGACTGACTTTGCCTTTTTTGTCAGGGGCGACAGGGAAAGGAGAGAAGAGGATGTTCTCCGAAATTACAGAAAAAATCTTGAGCTGGCTGACAGATTTGCCCGGGAAGTCTTTAACTTAGAGCCAGACCTGTTGAAAAGTGCTCCAGCTTCTTTTTTTCAGGATAAATGGCTTTACCTGACAGGTTATGCCCTGCTTAGTCTGTTTATGCTTGTTTCCGGAGGAAGACCTTTATTTGTTTTTTCTCTTCTGATAATGGGTACCTTTTCCCTGGAATTCTGGTATCCCTGGGGAAAGAGACTGTTGCCTGCTGTATTTTTAATAATGCTTTTTGCAGGTTATCCTGTATCCTCAATGATAGCTTCAGCGGTATATTTTCTTTTGCAGTTCCTTGACACAGAAAAGATCCCCCGTTATGCAGCTATGATGTTATCCGCGGCAGTTTTTTTCTTAAGCCTGCATATGATCTTTCATAAGAATATGGATTGGGATCTTGAGCCGTGGATATTACTGTTTGTGTTTGCTATCGTAGCGAGTGTCCTGATCCGCTGGACCAATTCTTCTCTTTTCCGAAACATGCCGTTTATCTTTCCTATTTGCTGTTTGGGGCTGTTTTTTGACGGCCCATTTTTCTTTACTGCTGCGGGCAGTATATTTATCTCTGTGTTGTTTGCTTTTACAGGCCCTAATATGGTTGCATTGTATCGTCGTTTTAAAAGTTTCCTGCAAGTATGAAAACATTGAGCAAGATACTGATTGCCTTAATGCTGATTCTGGCGCTTTTCTTAATCGAACATGGAAGCGTCATGTTCAGCGACAAGATGATTATTGGCCATAACGACTGGTATTTTACTTACATTCCCCAGTTTATACTTTTACAGCAGAGCATCAAACAGGGCTTTCTTCCTGTCTGGACGGACAAAATAGGAGGCGGTTTTCCGTTAGCTGCTTATGGATATGGCAATATCTTTCATCCTTTACAAGTTCTCATTGCATGGTTGACACCTGACGAAGTCATCGGTATTAAAGTCATTTTTATATTAAGTACTCTGATCGCATCTTTGTCAGTAATACTTGCATTAAAGTTAATAGGAATAGAGGATATTCGATTATGGATGTTAGGTGCTGTTTCCTATCATTTTACGTTTTTTTTTACACTTGGCGAAGGCCATCTAATGCAGTTTGTCTACATGTTTGCTCCCCTGATACTGGTTCTGGCTTATAAGACAGCGTCTGAAACGGGATGGAAGCATCCGTTATGTTTCGGTTTTTTATCCGGCCTTTCTGTACTTGCTTTTTTTCCTCAGTTTCATATAAGGTTTCTGGGGCTTGTCATTTTTTCCTCTGTTTTGCTCATATGGATTAAAGGAAAAGACAGGATAAAAAGAACAGGGTGGCTTTTATTTTCATGCGTTCTGATCATAATCGCAGCCTTCCCTCAGATCAAGATGACTTATGAGCTTTACAGGGTAAGCGATCTTGGTGAAAAAAACATAAGTTTTTATATCGGTAACAGCATTCCTTTTTCCTTTTGGAATTTTTTTAAGAATTACAGGATCTATGAAGGGACTGCCAATGAGGCACTATCTGGATGGTGGCATCATGGGGGCCTGATGCCCCTTGTCTATTTCCTGGGTGTTTTTTCTTTTTTTGACAAAAACAGAAAGCTGGTTTTATGGCTGTGGACTCTTGTGCTGATTGCCGTTTTTTTTTCGTTGGGAAAGTACAACCCTTTTTATGTTTTTCTCGCCAGGCATAAGCTGATATTCAGCCTGCGCCTGCCTGCCAGAATGCTGTATTTTTTGACAGTTGTTTTTCCCTTACTAGCTGTTATCGGAATAAGAAATCTCGTTGGAATAAGTTCGAAAAAGTTCTTTTCTATCTTAGCTGTATATCTTTTCCTTATGCTGTTTATGAACATGCTGGCATCACTTGCGGTTATAAGCATTGAAGACTGGCGCATGCCGCTGACAGCCTTCAATCGCTTTTTTGACAAAAAAATATGGGACAGAAACTTTTTTCCAAATATGAGAAAGATGCTGCCAAGCGCAGGCTCCCTTGTTATCAGCAAAAGATTCGCTTTTGCATTCATGAACACGATTTCTGTTCCGCTTTTGATCGGAGTAGCTTCAGCTTCTGCATTTGTCATGAAAAAGATAAAATATAGATTTCTTGTTTACAGCGTCATATTTCTTATTATTGTCGAAGGCTTGTCTTATGAAATAAGGTCTGACATAAAGAATGCATTCAAGCTTGAAGAGTACAGGCCAGCTGTTGATGTTTCCGGATTCGAGAAACTCTATACATATAAAAACTGGGATAACCGCAATAAGTTTGATCTCGGAGCAGAATCCAATATTTACTACGGCATTTTTTCAGGCAATACATTCCAGAGGACTTTGTATATGCATGACTACAGGGAGTTTCTTCTTCAAGCAGAAGAAGAAATAGAAAGAGGAATTTTTGATACAATACGGCTTACCGGTGTTGACGGTATTGTTTCAAGATATCCAGTTCATAATGCCTTGGAAAGAAAATACGTCGGAGAAGGTTTTTCCATTTACAGGATAGACGATGACCCTTGCATTGTCTGGCTGTATGATGGTAAGGATTATCAAAAGGCTGAAGATATAAGCATTGAAAGAGGAGCGTTCGATTTGAAAGTAAAGTTTATTAATTCTTTAGACAATGCAGATTTGATTATTGGCAGAAACATTTTCAAGGGATTTGCTGTTTTTGTTGACGGAAAACAGCAGAAGTCGGAAAAATTCTTCTCTTTTTACAAACTGCAACATTTGCAAAAAGGCCCTCACACGATAGATATTAAGCTTTCTTTTAAAACGCTTTTCATGGATTTTCATTGATCAGGGCATTATAAATATATGAATATACACGAAATATGTAAATAGTGTATTGAAATGAATTCAATAAAAAATCGAACGAAAATATTAACATTTTATATAATCATAACTTTGTTAATTTTATTTATGACAGACGCAGGATTGGGGCTGTTCATTTTCATGAATGATTTTGAAAATAAATTTAACTTGGAGTTTGGGCTGAAGCAAAATGAGGGTTTTAAAGAAATTAAGATTGAAGGCCATCCTTATCGAGGTTATGCATTGAAACCGGGCGTGGTCCTTAATCTTGAGCAGTATAAAAATATTCCTCATGTTGTTGACGGCTTGGGGCATATAGTTCTTAGAGAAGATAAGGATATGTGGAAAAAGGCAAAGCAAGCGAGAGAATACAGGATATTTTTTACTGGTGGGTCAACAACAGGGCAGCCCTGGTGTTTTTATTTAATAGATTACCTGAACAGAAAATACTCGGGCAAAAAGCGTTTCAAAGCCATCAATGGCGGTAATGGAGGTTATACGTCTCAGGAGAATCTGTCTGACCTTATCTTTTCCGGTTTTTCATATGATCCGGATATGGTGATCGCGTATTTGCCTGTGAATGATATTAACCTGTCGGCAATGTATCCGGAATTCAAACGGGATTTCACACATTTCCGTATTCCTTTTCAGCTATTTGAAAAGAGCGGATCAACGATAGAAAAGCCTCTTTATTCTCCTAGGAAATATCCTTTTTTCTTGAAAATGATTGATATTATGAAATATAAGGAAGCGTTGATGAAATACTATAACAGCATAGACTTGGGCAGGCATATCTATAAGCATCCACGACCTATATCAAAGGTAATCAGAACAAAGAATTTGCCGAGTTTTGATGAGACTGTGGAAGCGCTTATTGACAATATTTATAACATGAGATTGTTATGCGAATCACGAGGCGTCAAGTTTTTGCTTATCACACAAAATATATTTCCAGACAAGAAAAAAAATTTTATGCTACGACAGAGCCGTTTGTAAGGGAGTCTATTGAAAGAATTATATCAGATAAAAAGATTAGAGGAATCCATGTTTTGAATATGGAGGAGATCTTTCCCAACAGATGGGATGAGTCTTCGAAAGCCCTGGTTCATCAGAAGTTTCCTGATGTGCATATGGATTACAGTAACCCTTTGAGTTATGATGCCATGCACTTTAATGAGCCGGGGTTATATCTTTTTGCAGCTTTCTTATCTGATTATCTGGAAATGACATTTTTTAAAGAAATTGGCGATAATTTTAAATATTGATTATTAGAAGGAGGTAATAATGTCTTGTAATGAAAAATTATTATGTCCCAAGTGTGGAAAGATTTTAATTTCAGATTTTTCAAATAGAATTGCTTACTGTTCAGATGGACATGAATA
>JAFGJP010000044.1 GCA_016929035.1 Candidatus Auribacterota bacterium
AAGGATCTCTGCTCCGTGAGGTGCTTTTTTCTTCAGGATTCTTTGATAGCTTTCCTCATCTGTCACAACAATCTCTTTAGGGCGAAATTCTTCGGCTATTTGAAGAGCTCGTTCGATGCTCTGATGAGTGGTTACCGCACGGATGCGGAAGCGCTTGCGGTGGCGCCTTATCACATCAAGGGTGCTTGTTCCTATAGAGCCTGTCGAGCCGAGAATCGTAACGGATTTCATAATAAAGAAAATTTGAAAAGTTAAATGTGAAATTTGAAATTAACAGAACGTTTCGCTGAATATCCAATTTCATTAAATACGGATTTAACGGATTTTTTGTTTTGCACAGGCCGTTTATGAACGGCTTCTACAGACGTTTTACTTTTTTTTGTCTTTACGCAGTAGATTTTATTAATCATCGCGCGATAGCGCACCTTTATTTTTAACTTTTAATTTTTCATTTTTAATTTTTTAGATGATCGCTTCCATGAAGAAGTACATGACAGGAGCTGTAAAAAATATGCTGTCAAGAACATCCAGTATTCCTCCGAGCCCGGGCAGACGCTGGCTTGAGTCTTTCACGTCAGCATCGCGCTTGAGAAGGCTTTCAGCAAGATCGCCCAGCTGGCCGATGATGCCGATAAGAATGCCGGCTATCACAGCGTGCCGGATATTTAGAGATTGAAGAAAAAAGCTTTTGAAGACAACAGAAGCAATGATCGCTCCGGCGAATCCTCCGAGAGCGCCTTCGACGGTTTTGTTAGGGCTGATCCGGGGACAGAGGCGGATGTTTCCGACGGTTTTGCCGCTGAAGTAAGCGAAAATATCCGTCGCTTTTGTCGTCACGATGAGAAGCAAAAGAAATTTTCTTCCGTCGACGCCGGGAAAATAGTTAATTTTTATAACAAAGCTGAGCATCCAGACAATATAGAAGAATCCCATGAAGCTGACGGAGATGTCCAGAAGGGCCGAGTTGTCCTGCTTGCTGTAGATGTTGAGAAAATAGACGAGAAAGAATCCGGCAAAAAGGCAGAAAAGGGCAAAAGAGTCACGGCCAAAATCAGGAGATTTTATAACGTATGAGCACCAGTAGAGGTGCCAGATGTAGACAATCGAGGCAAAAGCCCCGAAGGCCTTCATGGTTTTTACGCCTTTTTTTTCCATCAGATGAAAAAATTCCAGGATGCCCATAACGGCGATTATGGTGAAGGTCAGGGGGAAGAGAAAAGACAGCGATGGGGAATGGCTGAGTCCGATCACCAAAAGGATCAGGCAGGCCAGTACAGATCCGCTGACGGCTCTTTTGAACAGCATGTTTTACAACCCTCCAAATCGTCTTTTGCGCTTTTGAAAATCTATGACAGCATTGAAAAAGTCTACTTCATTATAATCCGGCCAGAGCGTTTGCGTAAAATAGAGTTCCGCATAGGATATTTGCCAGAGAAGGAAGTTGCTCAGCCGCATTTCTCCGCTTGTCCTTATCAGGAGCTCGGGGTCCGGAATACCGGATGTGTAAAGGAACTTTTCAATATCTTCGGGCAGGATATTTTTGTCCTTTTCAGATTTGGTTTCCAGAAGACGTTCAAAAGCACGGGCAATTTCCTGCCGAGACCCGTAGTTCAAGGCGACAATGACGGTGAGATCCTGGCAGTGGGATGTCTTCTGAATCGTATCTTCCAGGGTTTTCCTCGGCTTTTCAGGTATTTTGGACAGGTCGCCAATCGTCAGGAGGCGGATATTATTTTTTATCATTTGCGGCGTTTCTTTCTGAAGAAACCTTGTCATGAGATTAAAGAGTCCGCTGATCTCCGTCTTTGGCCTTTTCCAGTTTTCCGTTGAGAACGCGTAAAGGGTGAGGTAATGGATGCCTGTATTCCTGGCGGCTGTTATTGTGCGCCGGATGGCTTCAGCTCCGGCCTGATGACCTTTAAGACGTGTCAGTCTCCTTTTTGCTGCCCACCGCCCGTTCCCGTCCATGATAATGGCCACGTGCTGAGGCAAAGGGAGTGATTTGATTTTTTCTATTAGATTATCTTCCGCGGTACTAGTCATGATTCCAGTATTATATATTGAGAGTTATTCATTGTAAATTTTTAATCTTCAAATAATCAATCCAGCGGGCTGTGTTTGAGCCCGCATAGTTCATCAAAATTGATGAAATATTCAGGTGAGGGAGATTCTATTGAGGCTGACTTAAAAATCGCTCGATGATATCAAGCAGCTCTTCTGATTTGAAGGGTTTTTTAACGTAGGCGTCCGCACCCGCTTCACGTCCCTGTTTTTTGTCGGATTCCTGGGCTCTTGCCGTCAGCATGATAACAGGTATTTTTGAAAAAGCCGCGTCTCTTTTTAAAAGGCCGCAGACCGTGTACCCGTTCATTTTCGGAAGCATGAGGTCGAGAATGATGATGTCAGGATTTTCCTTTCTTGCCATTTCAAGCGCCTCCTGTCCGTCTCGGCCTGTCACGACCTCATAACCGCTTTGCTTGAGACGGTGGGATAGCATGAAAACGATGTTCGGCTCATCGTCAACAATGAGAATTTTACGGCTCATCAGGGTTGCTCCTCTTGGTTTCGAAAGTGGAGATGCTCTCGATCGTCCGGCGGATTTTTTCAACAAGCTCCTGTCCGTCAAATGGCTTGGGGATATGGCATTCGCCGCCGACCTCGTATTCCGCCATTTTTTCTTCCAGCGAGTCTTTTGCCGTTAAGAAGATAACAGGTATTTTTGCCGTTGACTCGTCTTCTTTTAGGACCCGGCAGACGACCCTGCCATTGAGATCAGGCAGTATCACATCAAGAACAATAAGGTGAGGACGGTGCTGCCGCGCTAGCTCTATCCCCTCATGGCCTGTTTTTGCCGTCAGGACAAGGAAGCCGTTAGCTTCTAGGCGGTTTTTGATCATTTTCAGAATATGGTCTTCGTCATCTATGACAAGTACCTTCAGCGGATCCATAGCTTTGAGAGCAATCCTTTTTTTGTTCAGCTTCTATTATAAATTATCCATGAGGACTTTTTCAATATTTTCAGACAAGAGGGAATCGTCCAGGGGCTTTGAGAGAACGGGGATTTTTTTTGTCCCCATCTCGTCGAGCTTTCGGCTGTCAACGGGAAAGCCGGAAAGGATGATAATAGGAATATCTGCTGTTTGAGGATTTGTCTTGAGGCGGCCGATGACTTCGTACCCGTTCATAACAGGCATCTGCATATCGAGAATGATCAGGTCAGGCTTTTTTTCTCTCATAATGTCCAGCGCTTTCTGGCCGTCAGAAGCAGTGATCACTTCTTTAAATCCCTTGCTTTCCATCTTGATCTTCATGAGCTCGGTTAAGGTGATCTCGTCGTCAACAAGAAGTATCCGGACATTTCGCAGATTCACTTCAAGAAGGTTTTTCTTTGCATCCTCGATCAGGCTGTCGGTGTATTTTTCATTATCCGGATAAATGGATATTCCCAGTTTGATTTTTATAACGGTATCTAATTTCTTCTCTGAAAGATAGTCCTGGAAAGATTTTTTTATCCTCTTGCCGACGGTCAGGCCGCCCTTCCTGTCCGTATCAAGCAGCATGACAGCCAGCCCTTCCGGACACTCTATCACGGTGTCGTCCGAGCGATAGACGCCTTCCTGAGCCAGGCTCTTCATGTCGCTGATCACCATGTGGAACCTGTCATCACCCAGGCTTTTTTTCACGTCAGAAGGGTTTTCTATGATGCCGAGAAGAAGGATGAGGCGGGTTTCTTTACCGGCGGCTTCTTCGATCATTGTTGCCAGGGATTCGTTGAAAATGATTTCGCTTGAGAGCTTCGGCAGCGTGAAGAAGATTTTTGTTCCCTCGCCCACAACGGATTCCGCCCACATCTGTCCGCCGTGCATTTCAACAAGGGCCTTTGATATCGGGAGCCCGAGACCGGTGCCTTTTATTCCCGGGCCGTTGGCGCGGTCCACCTGAACGAACTTTTCAAATATTTTGGGAAGGTTTTCCCTGGATATTCCGACACCGGTATCCGAGACGCAGATGCGCGCTTCATTTTCTGTCTCTGAAACTTCGATCGTGATCTTTCCTTTCTCATCTGTAAATTTATAAGCGTTGGAGATCAGGTTCGTGATGACCTGAGTGATCTTGGCCGCGTCAAAAAATAATTTTAATCCCTTCTGGGGCATAATGGTCGTGATGTCCAGCTTTTTTCTTAAGAATCCGTGAAAGCGGGGAAGGACGCGGCAGACAAGGTCGACAAGGTCAGCCTGCTCTCTTCTCAGCTCGACCCGTCCGGATTCGATCTTCGATATGTCAAGAAGCTCGTCAATGATCTGCTGAAGCCGATCAATATCTTCCAGGATGATATTGAGGAATTGCTTTTGCTCGTCTGTTGTCTCGCCCAGCAGGCCGTCAAGGAACTGCGACGTTCCTTCCCTGATGGACGTCAGAGGTGTGCGCAGCTCGTGAGAGACAGCGCTGACAAACTCGTCTTTCAGCTTTTCGATTTTCTTCCTTTCCGTGATATCGCGATAAATTCCCTGGACGACCATTTTTCCTCCGATGTCTGAAACGCTGGAGCTGACTTCAACGGGAATTCTCTGACGATCACTGTTTTGTATAAAAAGATTCGTGAAAACGGATTTGCCCTGGCCTATCTGATCAAGGAATACTTTCTGGTAAAAGCCTTTCTGATCTTCGGGATACATGTCTGTGTAATGCATCCCGATGATTCGTCCGACAGGGATCCCCAGAAGGTCTTCGGCTTTTTTATTGGCGTCAATGATGATGCCTGTTTCCGCATCAGCCGTAATAATAGCGTCATTGGCTGATTCAATAAGGTTGTAATATTTTTTTTCCGAATTTTTCAGGGCCTGCTTAAGATTGTGGCGCTCAATAGCATACATTATGGAGTGCATAAGACGCGTTGAGTCGACCGTTCCCTTGATGAGATAATCCTGCGCCCCTTTGCGGATAGCTTTTATGGCCAGCTGCTGGTCATTGAGGCCTGTCAGGATAATGATCGGGATTTCCGGCGCCTGAGCGTAGAGCCAGACAAAAGCTTCGAATCCCGTGGCGTCCGGCAGGGAAAGATCAAGCAATACGACATCAAAAGGCTTTTCCTTAAGGCTTTGATACGCTTTTTGAAGATTATCAACAAGAGTGACTTCCATAGAGATAGGCTGTGGCTCAGAAAGGGTTTCCTGGATAAGCCGGGCGTCTCCCGGGTTATCTTCGACAAGTAAAATTCTAAGAGGATTGCTGTTCATCTGACCTGGTATCAGACATCGGTCTTTTTCAGGTAGTCTCCTGTGAGATTATATTTTAATATGGCAAAAATAGCGTTAAAGCCGTCTTTCCACGTTATCTTTTTCCCCTGTTCGTATGTGCGTCCGGAGTAAGAGATTGGGACTTCGTAAAAACGGGCTTTAAGCTTGGCTAACTTCGCCGTGACTTCCGGCTCAAAGCCGAACCGGTTTGATTCCAGGCGGATTTTTTTTATCATATCAGCACGAAAGACCTTGTAGCATGTTTCCATATCCGACATGTTGAGGTCTGTAAAAATGTTTGAGAACGTCGTCAGAAGTTTATTGGCGATCGAGTGCCAGAAGTAAAGGACGCGCCGGGTTTCGCCAAGAAAGCGGCTGCCGTAAACCACGTCGGCCCGCCCGTCGAGAATGGGTTCCAGAAGCCGGGGATACTCAAAAGGATTATATTCAAGGTCAGCGTCCTGGATAAGGATGTAATCGCCTGTGCTTGTATCAAGTCCTCTACGGATGGAAAAACCTTTTCCGGAGTTTTCGTCATTTTTCAGGAAGACAAAAGACGGCTCGCGGGGTGTTTTTTCTTTCTCGTCTGGAGCAGTTTTCCCGGAAAAAAACTTTTTCCAGTCTTTCTTGAGATCATCGATGAGCATGGCGGTCTTATCTGTCGAGCAGTCATCAATAATGAGGATCTCCTTTTCCATACCCTTCAGCGGCGAGGCGATGACGCGGGAAAGGATTTCCAAAAGAGTTGAATCTTCGTTGTAAACCGGAATAATAATCGATAATTTTTTCATGACTGTTGACCTCGGAAAACGATTATAACACATGCGAAAAAGGTGAAAAAGCAGAAATTAGATACAGGATTTAAAAAAAAGAGAGAAAATAAAAAGGAAAGAAAAGAATTTAGAATGTGGACAGAAGATCAGGGTCATCAGATTTTGTTGCTTCCTGGTGTTCTGGCCTCCTGATATTCTGATCCTTACCTGTCCTGAGCTTGTTAGAGGGATTTCCTGATTATCTTATGTCCTGTTTTTCTTTGAGAAGCCATTTATTAATTGAAGCGAATCATGCGGTGATTTCGGCGATGAATTTATTATGGCCTATTAACGTACATTTTTTATCGTGTATCCTGCATCGGCTGTCTAGAAGATTTCACCCCGCTCGATACGGTTTGTGAAGCGTGCGCGACACGAACTGCATAAAAAAAGGCGGTACTGGACAAAGACCTGCTTTTCCATGTCTTCCTGTGAGAGGCTGCCAGATTCCTGGATAATTTTTTCCCACTCTCTCTGAAAGTCCTTTTCAAGGTCGTCCTGGGTGATAATTGTATTTCTTGACGGATAAAGGGTGATGTCGGCAATAACAGGATTTTTCATCATGTGGATATCGGCGCCGCAGTTGGAGCAGGTCAGATGGATTTTCTGCTGTATGCTTTCCATGACGAGTTTTTTCCGCCTGTCGGAAAGGCAATCGATTCTTTTTATGGCAAGAAAGATCCTCATGATATCCTGGATTTGAGGGAAAACGGATTTCAGGCAGGCCTGTATGTCTTCATAGGTGCTGGAGCTGTCAAAAAGGTGATAGGAGAAGAAAAGGCTTTTGAGAAACGTGCTGACTGGAAAGACGTTTTCTCCAAAACCAAGAAGCATAAGCGTATCAATACTTTCATAGGAAGAAAATGTTTTCTGCAGGCTGTGCCTGAGAGAAAACAGGAGCTCAGAGCTCAATCGAATGTGGGTGCCCTGATGAAAAGGGGAGCCCTTTGTCCAGCGGATGAAAATATCTTTTAAATCCTGGTTCCGGAGAGATGGAAAGCGTTTAAGGATTTCTTCAGAAGTCTGTGCTCCTGGTATTTTTCCGTTCAGAAGATTCAAAAAGGGATCTTCATCCAAGCCGCAGGCAACGGCCATTGCGCCGGCAATACTCTGAGGAGTGGCAAAGGGATATGGCCAGCGAAGAGCTGGGGAGCGTTTCTCAATATGGGTCAGAATATCATGGAGTGTTTTTCGTCTCATGGTTTTGACGATCTTTTTGATTTTAAAATTATTTTCTTGACAAGTTTATTATATAGAATAGAATTTTCGACTTTTATTATG
>JAFGJP010000278.1 GCA_016929035.1 Candidatus Auribacterota bacterium
AGGATAAGGATCGTCAAGGTGATGCATCATGTTGATGGAAAAGATGACATCAAAAGAGCCTTTTTCAAAACCAAGAGAAGAGGCGTCCATCGCCAGGAAAAAAACCTGGTCCTGCAGCCCGTAGTACTTCAGATTAAGGCGGGCAAACGACTGTTCGTCTTCAGAGATATCCACGCTTGTAAAACAAAATCCTTCTCTTGCAAGCGCTATCGTGAAATATCCTTTGCCTGTCCCGACTTCCAGGATGCTCCCGTTAAGAGGCCTTGCTTTTTCCAGGATAAACTGCCGCTCTTTTTCTATGTCGTAGCCAAAGCATTTATAGGTTTCTTTTCTCTCGCGGTATCGTCTATGGTTTTCAGCGACTCTGTTTTCCAATGACCTTCCTCACTTCATCCCGAACTTTGAGCCGACGCTGGGGCTGTCTACAGATATGAATTCACCTTTTTTATATTTATCGACAGTATCGGCAATGCTTCCGCTCACTCCGGTTATAACGTCTATGCCGGCAGCCCGCAGAGACTGGAAAGCGTTAGACCCGACATTTCCCGTCAATACGGCCTTGACTTGTTTTTCCGCCACAAACTGAGCTGACTGTATGCCGGCGTCTCCTGCAGAATCAATATAGGGATTTTCAATATTTTCAAAATCCAAAGAATCTGTATCCACGACAAAAAAATTTTCACATCTGCCGAATCGCGGATCGACCGGAGCGTTTAAGCCTTTCCCCTTTGATGTTATACATATTTTCATCCCGTTAGACCTCCTGTTAAAAATTCACATTTCTAAATCTTTTTTTACATAATTTTAAGTACTTTTGATATCCCGAAAACCTGAAAGGTCTGACGGGATTCATCCCTCGAAACCTCCACTTTTCTTCAACAATTTTTTTTCGTTACCATGATCACATTCCGTTTTATCCAGTCCGTAGCCCTTTCCTGAGCCTGGACGGCAAAGACTTTCCCCGTCTCTGAGTTTCCCCTGCACGAACTGATCGATCACGTCATTGATTTTGCCGCTCATTCCCACGATAGTCTGAATGCCGAAATCTTGAAAAAATCCGGCAGCTCTCATCCCCATGCCTCCGGCGATGATGCAGTCAACGCCGTTTTGATGCATGAACTGCGGGATAGCTCCCGGATGATGCCCGGGGTTGGACACAATCTCCTTTTTGAGAATCCGACCGTTTTCCGTATCAAAAATCGTGAAAGACGGGCATCTGCCAAAATGAGCAGAGACAATATCACCGTCAGTGGATATGGCAATCCTTTTCATGTTTCCTCCTTCTTTTCTTCCATCAGAAGTCAATTACGCTTTATCTTGTTCTGATCTCTCCAGCGTGCTGATACGCTTCTGGATCTCTTCCATCTGCTGCTTGAGAAAAGAAGCCTCCTTTTGAAGAGCACTAATCTCCTCATCAGGATTCATTTCCTGAACATCAGGATAACCTTCTTTCGTATAGCCGGCTCTCATCCATCCCGGAAGTCCTGTCGCATAATACCAGTTCCTCCAGCCGCGTCCCCTTCCGGCGCCTCTACTAAAAGGCCTTGCGCCATACGGCCTCGCATAGACTCTTTCAGCAGGTAAAACACAAAAACCTCTTCCGCCCCCTGTCATGGGGCCCATTCCTCTGGGTCCTGTTCCGTCAAATCCTGGCATAACAAACACCTCCCTGATCATGAAAAATGATTTCATTAATGGATAAAATAATTCACTTTTGTTCTCTGTTGCAATTCCCGCATAATCCGCTAAACTGGATCATACGGCTTTTGATCTGGAAACCATATTTTTTTGAAAGACCCTTTTCCGTCTTTTTAAAAAGCTCGACTTCATCATCAATAAATTCCGTATAATCAATGACCCTGCCGCAACGGTTGCACACGAGATGATGGTGGTGCTCTTTTGTGGAAAACTCTTCAGCCAGTTCGTAGCGCGCCCTTTTATCTCCGAAATCAAATTTTAAAACAAGCCCCATATCAACCAGAAGATCCAGGGTCCGGTAAACTGTTGTAAGCCCTATGGCGGGATAGTCCTTATGTACGGCGTGATAAATGTCTTCTGCGCTCATATGATGTCTTGTCGAGCTCAGAACCTCGATGATAACCTCTCTGGAAACAGTCCAGCGATAGCCGCATCCCCGGAAATGTCCTTCCCATCCGGGGCCTCCTTTGCCGCCTCTCCAGGGCATAAGAAAACATCCTTATTGAAAATGGTTTTCATTATCATTATAATAGGCTTTTCCCTACCTGTCAAGGGGAAATCAGATATTATTCTTTGAGGACCTGCTTTTCTGTCACAAGCCTGTCTGTAAGGCGAAGCCATTCCACGGTCAGCTTTTTCAGCTGAATCTCATGGTATATCCTGATGAACTTATTGTCTTCCAGCTTATTGACAACATCGATGAAATCGTTCAGAGTGACCTTGCCGAGAGAATAGTTTTTCGCTTCATCTTCCACAATAGCCTGGGCGACGGCGATTTTTTCCTCGGCCATGGCAATAAGCTTTTTTTCTCTTTCTATCGCATCATGGAGATTGATAAGAATCGCGTACAGCTGGGCATGAACAGTTTCAGATGAGAGCTTTGTCTTTTCCAGTTCAATCTTTGACGTTTCATGGCGCGCTTTTTCCTGGCTTCTCTGAAGGGGAAGATCAAGCGATATCCCGATAAAGACAGATTTTTCGCTGTCGTCAAGGCTGTGGCCTGATCCCTCGATGGAAAATCCTCCCATGAGATCGATGGAAGGTAAAAGCTCATCAATGCTTTTTTCTACCTCCAGGCCCCCTTTTTCCTCCAGAAGATCCAAAATACGAGAGGTGCGGCTCTCTTTTTTAAAAGCATCATAGTTGCTAAGAAACACAATAGAGACATCAGAATACATCATTGATTCATCCGGAACCAGCTCGACGTCATCTGTCCGCCGTATCGCGTTTTTCACCAGGTGAAGATAACGCGAATATTCATTTTGAAGGTTGTAAAGATTCTCTTTCTTGGAAAGCACCTGAAGCGTTATCTTGTTGACGTCTATGGGAAGCGCGATCTTGTTGCGCTCTCTTTCCTTGATGTTTTCAAGAAGCTTCAGGTTTTCATTATACGAGTTCTCTCCGGTCTTAAGATTTTCATACGCCGAATACCAGGAATAATATGTCTGGATGAGAGCGGCAAGGTAATCCTCGTAAGCTTCAACGATCTGATGCCTGGCCACATCTATCTCAATGCCGATGATGCTGTCCTGAAGGCGCGTGCCCTTTCCAAAAGCGTTCTCAGCTATGGGCTGAGACACTAGAAAAGTGAGTTCTGAAGAAACGTCTGCCTCTGAGCTTCTGACAGTCGAGCTGTACTGCGCTTCCAGCTCAGTTCCTGAAAGAGGGAAAAGCCTGGAGAGAGAGACCGTATTTGCCGGCTCTCCGCCGCCTTCATCAATAAAAAAATAATACTGGCTCTTTGCGGAAAGAACAACGTCTTCTGCCGGAAGGCCAAGCGTTTTTCTGTATTTCAGCTTCAGCTCATCGATAAGGATCTCCTGGAACGCCGTATCCCGGGCTGTTGACAGCTCGATGAACTCTTTCAGCGACAATATCTCCGCCTCCGCTGTCTGTATAAAATAAAAACTGATTGTAAATAGGACTACAAATAAAAGAATTCTATTTTTCATATTTTAATTATTTGCTCACTTTTTGTTTGTGGTTTCCTGCTTCCGCAGGAATGACAACGTCTTACTTGTTTTTTCACGTTCCATGCATGAAACATCGTCATTGCGAGGAGTCATGAATCCCACGTGGTTCATGACGACGAAGCAACCTCAGTAAAATTTTATCATGTTTCATCGTTATACAGTCCTGATTTATTGTCATCTTATGCTTGATTGTATCTTGTATCTATTATCTTTTTTTCTTCTAGTCTCCTGATTTCCCAAGATCTTTTTACTTGTCTATTTTCTATCTTTTAACTTTTTTCTTTCTACTTCTTACTTTTTATCATTATCTTTCTACTTACTTCTGTTCTCTATTTTCTGTCCCCTGTTCTCTGTCTTCTGTTTTATTTTTATGCATCCTAAGTCTCTCATAATACCGTACAGGCACGGGATAAAAATCAGCGTAATAAATGTCGCAAAAAGAAGCCCCCATGATATGGAAAGCATCATCTGCGCCAGCATGGCGTCATAACCCGCAAATCCGTAAGCCGTAGGTATCATCCCTGCAACGGTTGTCAGCGTTGTCAAAAGGACAGCGCGAAGCCGGGTCTTAGCGATTCCGGCTATCTGGCGGTTGATATGGCTTTCATCGCACGTTAAGGCAAATTCTCTGTCCAGTTTCACGACCATGATGATGGCATCATTGACGACCACTCCAGCCAGACCCAGAACGCCGATGATGGCAAAAAACCCGTAAAGCGTTATGCCATGCAGCCAGAAAGCGAGAATAACGCCGACGATCCCGAAAGGAATAGCCAGCATGATGATAAATGGCTTGATAAGGGAATCAAAGAGAAGCGCCAGAATAACATAGATTAAAAGAAGGACCAGGATAATAGCCAGGACAAAGTCAGCCTGTGATTCTCTCGTATCTTTGACCTCCCCTCCGAATTCCAGAATGGTCGAAGGATATTCGGCCTTGAGCTTCGGGAATATACTGCTCTCGAAGTATCCGGCGACTTCAAGCGGCGTCTTCCCTGCCTCAGGACGAAGATCAGCGTCAACAGATGTCGTCCTCTTGCCTTCCTCGCGGTTGATGGAGTCAGGGGTG
>JAFGJP010000045.1 GCA_016929035.1 Candidatus Auribacterota bacterium
TTCTCAGGCCAACAAGGTGTTTTTCAAAGAAGTCTGCGGTAACTGCGGGTATGAAGGGGACGCTCTCAAAGAGATGACCGGACCTTCGCCTGACCGAAAGCGCCTGCATACGTTTACCTGTCCCAAGTGCGGCAAAAAACAGCTGACCATTGTTGAGAACCGAGATTGAGAGGCCTCGCAGTCGTCGGTCGATAGTTCTATGTGCCTGCTGTGGTTACTTTCAAATATCCAGCGAAGCGTTCCCTATTCCCCAATAAGCTTAGCGACTTTTTCCTGCATGATTTTAGGCGTGGTGTTTAATTTGACGCAGTAGTCGTCAGCTCCAAGCTGTCTTCCTTTGATAACCTCTTCGCCGCCGTCCTTTCCGGTCAGGATGATAACAGGAATGTTTTTGGTATCCTCATTTTCCTTGATCTCTTTAAGAACGTCAAATCCGCTCCGGTCAGGAAGCATGAGGTCAAGAAGGACAAGATCAGGTTTTTGTTCTTTGATGGCGGTAAGCCCACCTGCAGCTGTCTCCTCAAAAATCATCATGTATCCCTTGGCCTGAAGAGAAGACCCCATGACCATCCGGACTGTCGGGCTGTCATCGATAAGAAGGATCTTTTTGATATCGGCCATGGTTTTAATATAAAAATTTTATGCGGGTTAGTAAAGAATAAAGATAATAAAACGCAGAACGTTGGACGTACGCTCGCTTGGACGAGGGACGCAATAACCGTTCCTTGTTTTAGTGAATTTCCAATCATATGAATAAAACCGGGGAATCTTTTCGCAACTGGACGATTTTTGATGCAAAGGGTACAAGCAGGAAAAGGATTCTTTGCAGTGAAGACGTCCTGCGTCTTTCGTTCCAAGTCCTACGGTTCATTATAAGGTGGATATTTTTTATAGATTCTTTTTGCCCGTGAACTGTAAAAAGGGAGCCTTTTCTTTTCTTCTTCCGGATGATCAATATCCACGGTCTTTGATACAACGCCCGGGGATTTTGAAGAAGAAAGGACCCTTCCGAAAGGGTCGATGATGCGCGACTCACCCTTAAAGCGATGATGCGGATCGCGGCCGGTCCGGTTGACGCAGAAAAGGTAGCACTGGTTTTCAACAGCTCTTGCCTGGGTCAGGATTTCCCAGTGATCATGCCTTTTTGCAGGCCAGTTGGCCAGAAGGAAGATCCCGGAAACGTTTTTTTCATAGAGTATCCGGAAGAGCTCAGGAAAGCGAAGATCATAGCAGACAAGGATTGAAAAAAGCTTTCCCTTTATCTTGAAAGCGGTCGTGCGGTTTCCCTGTTTATAGGCCTTGTGTTCTTTTCCTAAAGGCAGGAGATGGATTTTATCGTATCGGGAGAGGACTTTTCCTTCAGGGGACAGCGCCAGTGCCGAATTTGTCGGTTTTCCGCTTTTTGAGCGTATAATGAGAGAGCCGATAACAAAGCATTCATAAAACTGCGCGATTCCTGAGAGAAATCGTAAAGTCGGGCTTTGATGGAGATTTTCGGCAAATTTTTCAGCCCGCATGGTGTAGCCCGTAGAAAACAGTTCAGGAAGGCAGACGACGCTTCCTTCTGCAGGAGGGTTTTTGCCAAGGAGAGCTAGGACATTCCGGTAGTTCTTCTCCTGATCTTCCCATGCAATGGAGAATTGTACAAGATGGACCTGTAAGGTGTTTTTCATACTGAAAGTCTAACACAAAAAAAAGGTGTTAGCCACGAAGAACACGAAGGGACACGAAGAAAAAAATCGTATGACGTGGAAGAAGCAGGGTGGAGCATGAAAAGCACGTCCTTCTTCCTAGAGAGCAAAGCGAACGGACGTCCATCGTCTCACGGTTTTCTTCCTATCGGCATAAGATAGAGAGGGTCTTCCTCTTCCGGGAGTTCAAGGATGCTTTTAACATCTTCATCAATAAAAGCGCCTATGGCAACAGTTCCCAGTCCCAGTGATTCTGCCTGAAGGTAGATGTTTTCTGAGATATGGCCGATTTCAATATGCGTATACCGGATCCCTCTTTCTCCGTATCGCCCTTTGATTTTTTTATAGTTTCCTGTAAGGATAATATTGAAGCTGCACTGGTAAAGATAGGGCTGTCCGAGGCAGGCTGTAGCAAGCTCCCGGGAAAGGTCCCCTTTGATATGAAGTGAAAGCGCATGTTTTTCCGGGTGATACTTGTAAAGGCCGGGGGTCAGTCCCTCGACGCGGCATGCGGCCACGTAGGTCTCAACCGGGTAGATGGCTCCGGCTGAAGGAGCCGCTCTGAATCCTCTTTTGCCCGTTATGCCCTGAGCGGCCCAGAGGATCTGGGAAACCTCCCTGAGGGTAAGGGGAGACGGGCTGTAATGCCTGATGGACCGTCTCTGACAGATGGCTTTTTCGAGTGACATGGTCCCGTCCGTGACGGGCTCAGGGAGTTGTATGAGTGACGAGGTTTTTTTCATTTTTCCTTCGCTCCTTTTGTTATCTCCGAAAAAAAATGCCACAAAAGCTGCCAGAAGAAACAGGAGAATGATTTTCTTTTTCATTTTTTACCTTCCTTTTCCTGCACTAGGTAAAGAATATGGAAGCCTGTCTACCCTAAAGGGAGAGTGCTTGGAGTAAGTTGCTTGTCTTTTTTTGAATATTGGTAAGAGAAAAATGCCGACAAGAAATCCGCCGATATGTGCCCACCAGGCGATTTCTCCGGATGCGCCCGGCGCCGCCAGAGAGGTGACCCCGGAGAAGACCTGAAAGAGAAACCATATGCCGATATAGAAGAATGCCGGGACTTCCAGAAAGTAAGGAATAAAGAAGACCGGAACAAGCACAACGATTTTTGCACGCGGGAAAAGCCACATGTAGGCTCCCATGACAGCGGCAATAGCTCCTGAGGCTCCGATCGTCGGGACAGGTGATCTGAAGTTCATGAGAAGATGAGCGATATTTCCGAGGACGCCGCAAAGAATGTAAAAGATGAGAAAAGAGATCTTGCCCATCCTGTCTTCGACATTGTCGCCAAAAATCCATAACGTCCAAACATTTATGAAAAAATGAAGCCAGCTTCCATGAAGAAAAATGCTGGTAATGAAAGGAATAAGGCTCAGGCGCGAGACCTCATGGAGGGCGGCCCAGGTTGGGTCAGTCAATCTTGCAGGGACCATACCATAGAAATGAAAGAACCGTGTCAGTGCAAGTTCCGACAGAGAGGTTTCATACAGAAAGACAAGGCCGTTGGCTAAAATGAGAAACCAGGTGACAAAAGGAAACTCTCTGTGGGGTATCGTATCATTAATGGGAATCACGGGAATCTCCTCGCGTCCAGGATCTAACAAGATGATACAATCCGGGTAAAGCCGAGTCAAGAGAAGGATAAAAATTCTTGATGGTCAGGGGCAAAAAAAGTTATCAACACCCTTTTGTTGTGTTTATAAAATAGGCAGATAAAAAAATGTTGACAGGACAATCGGCGCGATATAATAATAACGCGTAAAAAAACTAGGAGGTTTTTTATGGTAGATGATTTTGAAGACTATGATGATGATTTAGCTGATGAAGATGAGTCTGTAGAAGAAGACTTTGATAAAGATTACGAAGACCTGGAAGACCTTGATGATGACGATTTAGATAAAGAAGACGATGATGAAGATTACGAATATTAGAATTTAGGATACGATGAGAATGAAAAAAAGACAGCGGGTTATCCGCTGTCTTTTTTTTGATTAGAATCGGGTTAAAAAGTAACTCCAGAAAGATTTAAGAAAAAAAGTCAAACCCTACGGGCTTACCCTTCGACTTTGCTCAGGACTAGCATCCGTGGCTTTTCATAGAGGCGGGTGAATAAAAAAGTTGGCCGCCAAGAGCGCTAAGAA
>JAFGJP010000046.1 GCA_016929035.1 Candidatus Auribacterota bacterium
ATTAACTATATTAACCTGCAATAATTCTTTAAATGATGTGCGAGAGCACTCCGCAACTTCCACGTGAGTCCCGTTCCATGTGACAACGTGGTCACGGGATAGGCATTTTAGCGCACTTAAGGCACTTTTAACTGGGATTTAACTCTTCTCAGTCATCATCCATGAAGTCTTCGGTATCGCGCCGGTATTTCAAAAAAACGGCCTTTCTGTAAGAAGAGTATCCGCCGATGAGAAACGCCGCGTACATCAGCATGTAGATGATCTGGATATTGTCCGGACTTAAGTTAAAATGAATAAGCTGACCTGACGAATAAAGAGAAAAAAGAAGAAGTGCCGCAGGTGTTGACGCATAGACAGCCATATTGAAAATTTCATACAGCCTTGTTTTTTCGCCGACAGGAACCCTCATTTCTGAAATGCGGGAATAGAGATAGCCAAAAGCGCAGAAGTAAACGATCTGAAAAAAACTCCATATGAAAAAAAAGACAAAGAGCCCGAGAGAAAAAGGAACCAGCAAAAAGACAATGGCCGTGCGCAGAAATTCAACATCGCTTGATGTTATTTTTTTTATGCCCAGGATCCGGCTGGCCTCGCTCCATGGTATTCTGGCCGTGGTTCCGGAGTTATGAATAACCAGTTCGCTTCGGGTGAGGACGAAAACCTTTTTAGCAAGAAAAAGCCTGAAAAATTTTTCGATTTCTTTTTCGTCATCTCCGGGATAGACGGCAAGTGCAAGAGGCGGATGATCAACCATAAGGATTTCCTGAGGCGTACAGAGCATCTCTCCATCCTGGATAACGCATTCAGGGAAACGATTTGAAAGATCTTCGAGAAACGGCCTGACATCGAAAAGGACTGAAACGTAAAGGACTCCTGTACCCATAAGAATAATAACACCGGACAGCAGCACGAGATAGAGAAATGACCGGGCAATCGGCTGTCTGGCTATTCTCTTGTAGAATTCAAAAGAAAAGCAGCTCCCTTGAAGAGAATCCAGAAATGTTCTCAAAAATATCGGCATTTTTTTCTTTCTGCATTGTGATTTTGTTTTGCTTCATTATAACGAACTGCTTTGGAAAATAAACACAATTCTTAACCAATTTGTAAAAAATTATATGATATAATCTTATATAGTATTGACATGTTGTGTCTTAAAAAGATACAATATTCTAAAAATAAGTTGTCTAAATCATTATATCCCATAATGATAACACATAAAATTTAATGAGGAAACTCCTATGGTGCTCGGACAGAAAGTCATAAATAAAAAACTCGGAGAGATCCTGATCGATGCGGGCAAGCTGACAAAAGAGCAGCTCGAGCAGGCTTTGAAAGTCCAGAAAGAAACAGGGAAAAAAATAGGAGAGCTCTTCGTGGAACTGGGCTTTTGTAAAGAAGAAGACATCATTGTTTCTCTGGCAACACAATTTGGTTACCCTTATATCAATCTCAATAATTATGATATTACACCGGACGTGCTGAAAACAATCCCCAAGGGCCTGGCAAAGAAGTACCAGTGCATTCCCATGGACCGCATAGGGAATATTATTTCCTTTGTTGTTTCTGACCCGACAAACCTCATGGAGCTGAAAAAGCAGGAGCAGTATTTGAACTGTAAAATGCAGTTTTTCCTTACGACGCCAACAGCCTTGAACGAAGCCATCAAAAAATTTTACGAGAAAAAACCTGAAACTCCGGAAACTCCGGACACGTAATAGAGAGAACGATAATGGCAAAGTCTTTGAAAGACAGGTTAGCTGACATCCTTCTTCAAGGAAGCCTGATCACCGAAGACGATCTTAAAAAAGCCATAGACATTCAGAAGCAGGAAGGCGGACGTCTTCAGAAGATCCTTGTCAAGCATAAGTTTGTCGAGGAAAAAAAGCTCATCGCAGCCATCGGCGAACACCTCGGCATCCCTCCCCTTGATCTGTCTAAAGTGAAGCTCGACCCGGAGATCGTTGAGCTCATCCCGAGAAACGTCGCGGAGTTCTATCAGCTTATTCCCATCGCCAGGATCGGTAATGCTCTTTCTGTCGCCATGTCTGATCCTCTTAATATTTTTGCAATCGACGACCTCAAGCTGATGACAGGGCTGGATATTGTGCCGATCATCGGCACGGAATCCGATATCATGGAAGCACTCACAAATTACTATTCACAAAAAAGCGACATGAGCTCTTTTCTCAAAGATGTTGATGAAACAGAGGTCGAGCTTAAAAAAGAAGAGATTCAGGAACTCAGCCTGGAGCAGCTTAAGGGAGAGTCAGACGAAGCCCCTGTTATCAAGCTGGCCAATTATATCCTGGTCAAAGCCATTGAAGAAAAGGCTAGCGATATCCACATTGAGCCGTTTGAAAAAAGCGTAAAGGTCCGCTACCGCGTTGACGGTGTGCTTTATGAAAAAGATGCTCCTCCTAAAAGCATGCAGAATGCTCTCATTTCACGCTATAAGATCATGGCCAAGCTTGATATTGCCGAGCGAAGACTGCCTCAGGACGGACGATTCAAGATCAAGGTCAAAGGAAAAGATGTCGACTTCCGCGTCTCTTCCCTTCCCTGCGTTTTTGGAGAAAAAGTCGTTATGCGAATTCTCGATAAAAGCCGTGCTGTCATGGACATTGATACTCTGGGGTTCCACGATGAAGCCCTGCATGATGTGAAAGAAGCCCTGAGCCGCCCATTTGGAATGATCCTTGTTACGGGCCCGACAGGAAGCGGTAAAACAACAACGCTCTACGCATGCCTGACCAGGCTGAATAAGCCGGATGTGAATATCATCACTGTCGAAGACCCGGTGGAATATCAGATCAAAGGCATCAACCAGGTCCACGTCAAATCAGATATCGGCCTTACCTTTGCTTCAGCTCTTAGGTCTATTCTCAGGCAGGACCCGGATATTGTGATGATCGGTGAAATCCGCGACCTGGAAACGGCCGATATCGCTACAAAGGCCGCCCTTACAGGTCATCTTGTTCTCAGCACGCTCCACACGAACGATGCGGCAGGAGCAATCGCGAGGCTTGACGATATGGGAATCGAACCCTTTCTTATTTCTTCTTCGGTCCTCTGTGTTGCTGCTCAGAGGCTGGCGCGAAAAATCTGCACAAAGTGCAAAGAGGAACTCTCTATTACCAAAGAAGCGCTTCTGGATGCACAGATGCCGAAAAAATATGTTAACCAGGGAGTTAAACTTTACCACGGCAGAGGCTGCCGTTCATGCAACAACATCGGATATTCAGGCCGGATGTCCTTGCTGGAAGTTTTTCTTATAAACGATAATATACGAAAAATGATCGTATCCAGAAACACGGCTTCAGAAATCAAAAAAGTCGCCATTCAAATGGGCATGAAAACTCTCAGACAGGTCGCGCTTCTGCGGGCGAGGGAAGGCAGCATCTCCCTGGAAGAAGCTCTTCGCGTCACAACTCCCGATGAGCCTGATGAGGTTCCAGAAGAATAATTTTTCTGTTACATGAAGGAGGGCTGAAAATGCCTAAGTACATTTATACAGTCAAAACAGGTGAGGGCCGGAACATCCAGGGATTCATGGATGCACGCAATGAAGGAGAAGTCCATGAGGAGCTAAAAAAGAAAGGCCTGATGGTCATTTCCATTGAGAAGACGAAAAAAGCACCCATTAAAAAAGCACGAAAAAAGGTAAAAATCGATGACATGGTCGTCTTCACCCGCCAACTGGCCACTATGATCAGTGCCGGCCTTCCTCTTCTCCAGGCGCTGAACATCCAGGAAGAGCAAACAGACAACCTGGGCTTTAAATCGGTGATCAAGGAAGTGGCCGGCAAGGTGGAAGCAGGCGCTTCCCTTTCAGAAGCCATGAATGAATTTCCGAAAGTTTTTACGCGCCTCTATGTCAGCATGATCCGTGTCGGTGAAGCATCCGGTATGTTCGCGGAAATCCTTGAGCGAGTGGCCACCTACTTGGAAGAAACAAATGCGCTGAGACGCAAAGTGAAATCAGCCTTGATTTACCCCACGGTCGTAAGCGCCATGGCTATCCTTATCACTCTCGTTCTCCTGATAAAGGTCGTCCCTGTTTTCGAAGATATTTATAAAAGCTTCGGAGGAACTCTTCCGGCTCCCACGCAGTTTCTTATCATGATCAGCAATATTTTAAGAAGATTCTTTCTCTGGGTTTTTGCCGGTCTTGTCGTTATCTTCTTTTTGCTCCGGGCCTATATCAAAACGCCTGCCGGACGATTTCAGTTCGATACGTTCAAACTGCATATGCCTATTTTTGGTCCTATTCTCCGTAAGGTCGTTATATCGCGCTTTACAAAAACCCTCGGCGTTTTGATCAAGAGCGGCGTGCCTTTGCTGAACTCCCTCGAAGTCGTCGAGTCGGTCGCCGCCAACTCCGTTGTCGAGCAGGCGATACAGAAATCTTCCAAGAAGATCCAGGCCGGCGAAGGTGTCGCAGACCCGCTGGCTGAAGCCAGGGTCTTTCCTCCCATGGTCGTGCGGATGATCGGCGTCGGAGAGAAAACAGGAAAGCTCGACCTTATGCTTGAAAAAATCGCTCAATTTTACGATGAACAGGTCAATGCTGCCGTCAACGGCCTGACATCTCTTATCGAACCTTTGTTGATAGCTTTTCTCGGAATAGTCGTCGGTGGAATCGTCATCTGCATGTTCATGCCGATATTCAAGCTGTCAGAAATCGTTAATGCCTGATGATTGAAAGAGAAGAATCAAAAAAATTCATCTACCTGATTCTTTTCAGGCTCTTCCTTTGCTTCGCCATTCTGACTGTCGGGGCATTTGTTCTTAAAATACACACGTCTGAAAATCTCGTGGTCCCTTTCTTTCTTCTTGTCGGTATTTTGTTCGTCCTGAATATACCCTGGATCATCATCTTGAAAAAGGACCTTCTCTCGCCTTCCCTGCAAGGCAATTTGCAGCTTTATACGGATCTTGTTATCGAAATCGCCATCATCCACTATTCCGGAGGGCTGAATTCACCGTTTATCTATCTTCCGCTCATTTCCATTCTTTCATCGGCTTTTCTTTTCTCTCCGAAAATGATCGTGATCTACAGCGTTTCAGCTGCCGTTCTCTATGTTGGTGTTTCTATCCTGGAGTTTTATCAGTGGCTGCCCTCTTTTCTTGCCGGAGTCGACAAACTTGAAATCAATCCTATCAGCCACTTCTATTACATGATCTACGTCCGCATCATCATCTTTCTCGGCATTGGCTACCTGTCGTCTGTCCTGAATACGCGCATCAGGCTTCAAAGCGACGAGATCGCCAAGTTCAAACACCTGGAGGACAACATCCTTTTCCAGATCAAAAGCGGGCTCATTACCATCAACAACAACGAAACGATCATTTATGCGAACAAGGCGGCCAGCGATATACTCGGATACAGCATCGATGAGCTTATCGGCCGTGACTGGTACTTTATCTTTTTTGGAAACAAGTATAACGTTAACCTCGAGATCATCAAACAGGCCAAGTCGCTAAGAGGCGTTGAGTTAAAAATCGAGACAAAATCAGGTCACCCGAAGATCATAGGATTCAACCTTTCCGATCTGAAAAACGAGCAGGCCGAGGCGATCGGAAAGACGATGGTTTTCAGGGATATTACAAATATAAAGAATATGGAGGAAAAATTAAAAATCAAGAACAAGCTTGAAGCCATCGGAGAGCTGGCGGCCATTATGGCTCATGAGCTCAAAAACCCCTTGACCTCTATATGCGGGTCTATTGAAGTTCTCAAGGAGTCCGGAACATTCTCAAAACCGCGCGACCAGGAACTGATCAATGTGATCTTCAAAGAATCTGAGCGCCTTTCGCGAACGCTGGGAGAATTCCTTACCTTCACCGGCGAAACTTATGTCAAAAAGGAGAAGAAAGAAATCCTGAAAATTCTTGATGAGGTCATCCAGCTGGTAAAAAACTCCAGGGACTTCAAGCCTAATATTATTATTGAAAAGCAATACGACCCAAAAGACTTCAGCTTTGCTTTCCTGGACGAGAAGCAGATAAGACAGGTCTTTTTCAATCTTGTTCTCAATGCAGTTCAGGCTATGCCGGAAGGGGGAACGCTGACATTGAAAGCTGATCCCTATCTCCGGGGCGACCTCAATTTCATGAAAATAGGCATCAAGGATACCGGTAAAGGTATCGATCCGGCCCTGAAAGAAAAGATTTTCGAGCCTTTTTTCACATCCAAGGAAAAAGGCATCGGGCTGGGGCTCACTGTCGTCAAAAAGATTATCGAAAAGCATGGCTGGGAAATCGACCTCGTGTCTTCTCCCGGTCTGGGATGTGAGGTCATTATTCACCTTCCTCTCACAAGATAGAGGGCAAACATGACAGACGAACCTTCAATTGCACGGATTGTTGTCATCGATGACGAAGAGGGGATCCGGACAAGCATCCGGGCCGGGCTGGAGAATAAAAACTACGAGGTCGTTACATTTTCCAATGGAAAAGAAGCCATAGAATTCATCTCCTCCAACCCTGTTGATGTGATTATCTCAGATATCAAGATGTCGCCTTTAGACGGCATCGAAGTCCTGAAAATAACCAAGGAAATGTCTGAGGACATTCCCGTCATACTGCTCACCGCCTATTCAAGCAAGCAGAACGCCGACCTCGCTCTCCGGGAAGGCGCGTTTGACTATCTGGAGAAGCCCTATGACCTCCGTCATCTTCGCCTTCTTGTCCAAAGGGGCATCGAGCTGAAAAAAACCCTTGAGGAAAACAGGCTTCTCAGAGACAGAATTGAAGAAGGTTCTTTTGAGGGCATCTTTGGCAAATCTCCCCAGATACAAAAAGTCTTTCATCTCATCAACCTGATATCCAAGCATGATTCAACTGTTCTCATAACAGGAGAAAGCGGAACAGGGAAAGAACTTGTTGCCCATTCGATCCATCAGAACAGCCTGCGAAAAGATAAATCTTTTGTTGTCGTCAACTGCGGAGCTATCCCGGAACAACTTCTTGAAAGCGAACTTTTCGGCCATAAAAAAGGGTCTTTCACAGGCGCCATCAACGATAAAAAAGGTCTTTTTGAAGAAGCGGACGGAGGCACGATCTTCCTTGATGAAATCTCGACCATGCCCCTTTCTCTTCAGGTCAAGATCCTGCGTGTGCTCCAGGAAAAGGAAGTCCGGAAAGTCGGGGACACGAAAGTCTCCATTGTCGATGTCCGGGTCATCGCGGCATCAAATGAAGACCTGTCACATCTTGCGAAGACAAAAAAATTCCGTCAAGACCTCTATTACCGCATCAGCGTTGTCCCCATCCATCTGCCGCCTCTCAGGGAAAGAGAAGGTGACATCCCTATCCTTGTTGAGCATTTTCTTCAAACAGATGAAGGCTCTCAGAAATTTTCAATAACGCCTCATGTCATGAAATCTCTTTTGGATTATTCCTGGCCCGGAAACGTACGCGAGCTTGAAAACGTTATTGAGCGGCTGAAAGTGCTTTCTCCTGATGGACAGATCACACATGACAAGCTGCCGGAAACTCTCCTGGAGAAAAAAGAGCCTCTGAAACCAGATGAAACCATCCTTGAGGAAAAAAGGCTTAAAGATTTCATGGACAGCCGGGAAAAAGACTACATAAGAAATCTCCTTCAAAAATACAGCTTTGACAAAAAAAGAGTTGCAGAAATCCTTGATATTACCCTCATGAGCCTTTACAGGAAAATCGAAAAATATCAGCTCACTGAATAAAAATATCTTTTCGACGGCATAATAAATGCTTTTTTATAGAATGATTTTAATCCCACGCTGGAGCTGTTATGAAATATAACAAGGGTTTCACACTGGTTGAGATCATGATTGTTGTGGCGATTATCGGACTTCTTGTAGCCATCGGGGTCCCTGGCTTTATCAAAGCAAGAGACATGTCCAGAAAAAACTCTTGCTGGAACAATATGCGGGTCATTGCTGATGCTGTTCAGCAGTATACCCTGGAATTCAACATCCAGTCAGATGCAAGCGTCTCCCTTTACGACGATAACATCATGCCAACAACAGATACGAGAGATGCAACGCTCTATATATCCTATTATCTTCATTGCCCTGAAAATGACGCCACCTATGGAGGCCCAGTAAATAATACAAACCTGAACGTCACATGCCCAGTTACGATTGCCGGAACAAGTCATGGAACTTATGGAGACATTATTCGATAATCATTTTTTCGTTTATCTATTAACAAATATGTTAATGTTTTTAACATTTTTGTTAAACAGCTATTGGTTAGCTGTCATCTATCGTTACAAAAATCTTTATTTAAAAAAAGTAAATCTTTCATAACTATCTGTATTTAAATAAATTAAATATAATTACTATTTAATGAGGAAGTAGGCACTGATATTGCTGATGATTAGGCGGGGTAGCTAAGTCAACCACAAACCTTAAGGAGGGTATCCTATGAGAAGAATGAGAGGTTTCACCCTCGTGGAAATCATGATCGTTGTTGCGATCATCGGTCTCCTCGTGGCTATCGGCGTACCTGGCTTCATCAAGGCCAGAGATAATGCCAGAAAGAATTCGTGCTATAACAATATGCGCGTCATAGCACACGCTCTTCAGCAGTACACAATTGACACAAATATTCCAAGCAACACAAACGTAGCTCTTTATGACGGCACAATTATGCCTGCG
>JAFGJP010000279.1 GCA_016929035.1 Candidatus Auribacterota bacterium
GACTTGAGATGGCCGAAAGCGTAAGGGCCCTTAACAATAAAGGTCGTGTTCTTAATGCCTGCTTCTTCTCCCGGGAGAACATCCAGGACCTGCATATCGAAATGATTTTTTTCGGCCCACATCCTGTACATCCGAAAAAGCATGGACGCCCAGTCGCATGATTCTGTCCCGCCGGCGCCGGCATTGATGCTGAGGATAGCATTGTTGATGTCATCCGGGTCTCTCATCTTTGTCTTGAATTCCAGCTTGTCAAGAAGAGAAGAGACGCGGTCGATTTCCGCATCGATTTCTCTGAGCTCGCTTTCATCAAACGAGGAGTCGCCGGAGATCAGATCGATCATTTCCGCGTTCTCCCGGATATCTTTTTCAAGGCTCTCAAAAGGCTCGATGATGCTTTTCATAAGGCTTACTTTTTTGACGACCTCATCGGCTTTTTCCTTGTTGTTCCAGAAGTCCGGAACAGACATCTTTCCCTGAAGCACTGCATATTCCTCTTTCCTGGAGGATATGTCAAAGATACCTCCCGAGTTCGTGAAGTCTCGCAAGAAGCGCATCTTTTTTTTCATTCAGCTTTTCTATCATGGATAATCCCTTTCGCAGGTCCCGTGATTCATAAGGATCATTCAGCGATATAATATATCATAACCCATCTTGAAAAAAAAACCTTCATTTGTTATCCTAGAACACAAAAAAAGGAGAGCATCATGTTTGAAATCAGGGATGGATGTCTTTTAAAAAAAGGCCGCCCCTTCCGCATCAAGGGAGTCAATCTCGGCGGATGGCTCAACAGAGAAGGATATATCCTGGGCGGAAGAAATATTGCCGAGCATATCATCTGGAAGAATATTGAACGGATCGCCGGCAAAAAAACAGCCGATCGATTTATTCGCATCATCGAGGAAAACTTCATAACCCGGAAAGATTTTCAGATCATCCGGTCTCTCGGGTTCAACGCAGTCCGCCTTCCTTTTAACTCAAGATATTTTCTGACATCAAAAGGTTCTGTCGATGAAAAAGCCGTAAAAAAGCTGAAAAAGACCGTCGATGTTATCGGTTCGAGCCGTCTTCACGTCATACTGGATATGCACGCTGCGCCGGGTTCTCAAAATTCCGACTGGCACAGTGACTCTGACGGCCGTGCAAGGTTCTGGGAAAGCAGACGCCGCCAAAAGCAGTTCCTTGACCTGTGGAAGGCCTTGTCTGAAACATTCCGGCACCATCCCTGGGTCATCGGATATGATCTCATGAATGAGCCCAACAACAAAGACCACAAAAAAATTTTTTCCGCCCTTGAAAAAGCTCTTCTTGTCATAAGACAGGGAGGCGACAGGAAGATCCTTTTTCTTGAAGGGAACAACTGGTCTCAGGAGATATCCTTTCTCGCCCCTTTTGCCCGTCTTTTTGAAAATGTCATGATAAGCGTTCACTGCTACGAACCTGTTCTTTTCGCCTTTAATATCGTTTGCGGATTGACTTATCCCGGCTTAATCAACGGCAGAAAATGGAACAAAATGACGCTGAAGAAGCACTATCAAAAGCACGCGGAATTCGCGCGGAAAAACAAGGCGGCCATCTTTGTCGGAGAATTCGGCATTTCCAGCCGATGTCCGAGATGTCATGCCGAACTCCGCTTGATCGATGATGTTCTTGACATATTCGATGATTTCGGATGGCATTGGACTTACTGGACATATAAGTCCGTAGCAGGCATGAATTATCCTGACGGGCTTTTTCAGCTTAACCAGAATCCTTTCTGGCTGTGCCGATTGCATCATATCCAGAGCTGGGAGAACTTCGCTTCCATAGCCAGGCAAGGAAAAAACAAGGATTTTCTGGAGCTTGCCAGAACTCTTCGAACTAAAAATTTCGATTGCAACAAAGCTCTCATGAACATCGTCAGAAAGCATCTCGGGTAAGGAAAAAACACTTGATTTATATTTTTCACTTCTTTATAATGACGGCTTTTTGAGGTGGCATTCATAAAAATTTAATCAGGAGTCATTTATGGCAAAAAAATGTGAGATCTGTGGAAAAACTCCCCTGACGGGTCGAAGCATCTCGCGAAGAGGTCTGGCAAAAAAGAAAGGCGGAGTCGGGAAAAAGATTACCGGCATCACGAAAAGGCGATTCCTCCCCAATATGCAGACGATCACAGTCGTAGCAGGAGGCAAAAAAAAGCGCATGAAAGTCTGCACGTCCTGCATCAAGGCCGGGAAAGTCAATAAAGGCTGAAAAGAGCGCAGGCCAAAAGGTCATTTTCAATCCCTTCTGACCTGCGCTGACAAGTCTTCTCTCCATCTCGTCGATTTATCTTTTTTGCTTAAGGTTCAGAAAAAGCCATATCTTCAATCTTCAGAATGACACGAGGCGCGCTGTACGTATCCACATCAGGCTGAAAAACCACATCGACAGACAGGCCGTTCATCCGCTCCGCGTTGCCGCCGACAAATTCTTTTCCGTTATACCATATGGCTGAAAAAAGCTCTTCTTCTTTCTCAAGCTCGAAGGAAACATGTTTATCCTTGAACACGCGCGGGCTTCTCAGGATTTTCATTTTATTCATCAAAAAAAACGGACGGGAGTTTCCATAGCCAAAAGGCTCAAGCCTTCTCAGGTCTTCGAGAGACTCCAGGCTCAGCTCGCTTGCCCTGACTTCATCTGAAACAAAAATTTTTGATTCAAAAATATCTTCAGGGCAATTTCCGGCAAAAATGTTGAGCCGGCGGCGAAGCTCTTCTATGTTTTCCTCTCTTATTGTGAATCCGCATGCGGCCTTGTGACCTCCGAAGTTTTCAAAAAGCTCGGAAACCGAATCAAGAGCTTCAATAAGATTGAACCGGCCGTAAGAACGGCCTGAACCTCTGCGGACATCTTTTTCTGATCCGATCAGAAGAAAAGGCCTTCTCCATCTTTCGCTCAGGCGCGAGGCCACAATGCCGATAATCCCGGTGTGCCAGCTTTTATCTTCCAGAACCGGGATCAAACAATCTGAATCATCTTTGAGCTTATCCTCCGCATCAGAAAGAACCTGCATCTCCATTGCCCGTCTTTCTTCATTGTAATCCTCCAAGTTCATCGAGAGATGTTCCGTCTGCTCATCGCTCTGAGAGACCAGAAGATCAAACGCTTCATGGGCTTTACCCAGTCTTCCAGCTGCGTTAAACCGCGGAGCTATGAGAAACGCCACGTGATAAGGGCCCGGCGGATTATTGATTTTTGCCCTTGCCATGACGGACCTCAATCCTTTTCTGCTGGTCTTTCCGAGAACAGACAGCCCATTGCTGACGAGAATACGGTTCTCACCTGTCAGGGGTACAACATCGGCGATCGTTCCGAGAGCGACATAATCAAGTGATGTTCTGAGATCAAAAGAACAGTCAAAAATTTCCTTTTCCCTTACGTATTTCAGCAATGCGTACGCCAGCTCAAAAGCAACTCCCACGCCGGCAAGATCCCGGGTCTGATGATCATCGCCGAGAAGCTTGGGATTGAGGACGACGAAAGCGCCGGGAAGTTCTTCACCGGGCTCATGATGGTCGGTAATGATGCAGTCGACCCCTTTTTCATTAAGAAATCGAACTTCCTGAACAGCCTTGATGCCGCAGTCAACGCTGATCATAAGCTTAATGCCGGCGGCAGTCAGGGTCTCCAGCGCTTCCCTGTGCATGCCGTATCCTTCATCGATCCTGTTAGGAATATACGTGCAGACATCTGCCTGAAAAAACCTGAGAACTTCATAAAGAAGGGCTGTCCCTGCAAGCCCATCCATATCAAAGTCGCCATAAATGCAGATCTTTTCTTTTGCTTGAAGGGACCGGACGATCCTTTCAGCCGCATCCCTGTATCCCTCGACAGAAAAAGGATCCGTCATGTTCGACAACCGGGGATTGAGAAATTCTCTGGCGGCTTCGATATCCTGGCCAAACTTTGATACAAGCACTCTGGCAAGAAGCGGCGAACACCTTAAGTCATCTCTGAAAGCTTCGATGTCCTTCTGGCTTCTGCTCCCGGCCATTTCCCAGGTTTTCTTCTGAAAAGATTTCATGACCTGTGCTTTCCCGGTCATCTAAAAATTCCTCCTGCCTGGAAAGACAAAACTGCATTGTTTTTACAAAAACCGATATTTTGATTTTCGTCCTCTTTCCAGCGGGTGACAGTATATCCTATAGAGCTTTTCAAATCTGGAAAGAAAACGCTCAAGAAGTTTTTTGACGTCCATGGCTGTTTTCTTCTCCAGAGCCAGAGCAGCCAGGCGCTCTGAATCCTTGAAAGAAATGCCCCTGATGAGGTCTTTGACCAAGTTGATGGCTGTTGGATTCAGGCTCAGCTTCTGATAACCCAGGCCGACAAGAATCGGAATATACAGGGGATCACCGGCTACTTCTCCGCATATCGTGATGTCTTTTCCGGCCTTCCGGGCAACGCTCAATAACGATTTAAGCATAAGGAGAATAGACGGGTTCAAGGGCTCAAAATATTTGGAGACCTTTTCACTGTTCCTGTCAACAGCCAGTGTGTACTGGATGAGATCGTTCGTCCCGACACTGAAAAAATCCACCTCTTTGATAAGATGTTCAGCAAGAATGACAGCCGAAGGAACTTCTATCATGATTCCCAGCTCAATCTTTTTGTCAAACGCGACCCCTTCTTTAGTCAGCTCTCTTTTCGCCTCGGCAAATATTTTTTTCGTAATACGGACCTCGCTGAGATCGGAGATCATGGGAATAATGATTTTCAGCTTTCCATGCACGCTCGCGCGAAGAATAGCCCGAAGCTGAACCTTAAAAAGATCCGGATGGTCAATAAAAACCCGTATCGCTCTCCACCCCAGATTGGGATTCTCTTCCTTTGGCATAGGAAGATAGCTCAAGATCTTGTCTCCCCCGAGATCAAGTGTCCGGATGCTCACAGAAGCCCCTTCCATCTTTTCAATGACCTTTTTGTAAATCGCATATTGAAGATCCTCTGCGGGGAACTCGTTCCTGATGATAAACGGCATTTCTGTTCTGTACAAACCGACTCCTTTAGCTCTGTTTTTTACAGCCGTTTCGGCATCGGCAAGGGCTCCAATGTTCGCGTACAGCTCAATTTCACGGCCCTCCTTTGTCACTGAAGGCTCATCGACGAGCTTCCCCAGCCTCTTCTGGTATAAAGAAAAGTCCTTCCTGATCGTCTCATACTCGTTTTTCACTTCAGGGTCAGGGTGAACAAAGACCGTTCCCGATGATCCGTCAAGAATAACCTCATCACCGTTTTTAATGTTTTTCAGAGCATTCGCCACCCCAAAAACGGCCGGCAGACCAAGAGACTTCGCTATGACTGCGCTGTGTGAAGCCTTGTTGCCCAGCTCCGCCACAATGCCTTTAATCTTTTTCTTATCGATAAAAGCCGTTACAGAAGGAAGAAGGACCCTTGTTACGAATATGACGTTCTTTCCCATCGTTTCAACGGGGATTTCCGTACGGAACAGACACAGCGTCTCATCGATACAGAGATTGGCAAGAATTCTTTTGCCGACATCCAGAACATCCGCTGCCCTGACCTGAACCTGAGGGGAGAAAGACTCTGAAAACCGACGCTCCCAGACTTCAATGACAGTTTTTACAGCGCTTTCTGCATTGAAAAAATCCTCTTCTATGCGCCTCTGAATTTCTCCGATAAACGATTTGTCTTCAAGAATTCCCATATGAACCTGGAAAATATTGCTTTCGTCAAAGCCGATCTCTTTA
>JAFGJP010000003.1 GCA_016929035.1 Candidatus Auribacterota bacterium
AATTTTTTCAGACGCAGGTCATATTTGATGTTGGTATTTTCAAAGAATTCTGCCAGGAAGTCCAGGAATTTCATCCCCGTATCATCGCCGGCATTTTTCTATTAAAGTCTGCGAAAAACGCACGTTTTCTCAACAAAAACGTGCCTGGAATCGCTATTCCCGATAAAATAATAGACATCCTGGATAAATCAAAAAATCCTCTTTTAGAAGGAATCAGCTTTGCCGCTGATTTGGCTGCCAGAATAAAAGACGAAGCTGTTTGCAGCGGGATTCATATTATGTGTATCGGAATGGAAGAAAAAGCTTTTGATATAATTCAAAAAGCAGGCTTCCGGGAAAAAGAAACCTGAACAAAAAGCAAGATTTTCATGTCCTTTTTTATATGAATGTCGCCTTCGATGCAAGATATATTGAAAAAGAGGGGAGCGGCGTCAGCGTTTATGCCTCCAATATTCTCAAACAATTTTCCTCAATAAAAGAAATCAATCTCCATGCCATCATCACGCAACATCAGCTTGATTTCCTTCGCCTGGATAAACGAATCCGAACAATAATTTCTCCGTACCGGATACAGGACCATCCTCTGCAGGAAATCTGGTTTACATTTATTTTGCCGAACATTTTAAAGAAAAACAATATTCAAATTCTTTTTTGCCCAGGTTTTATCGTTCCTTTAAAAAAACCTTCTTTTAAAATCGTCGCTATGATACATGACCTGGCATTTCATTATGTTCCGTTTTCCATGAAAAAAAGGTTTGCTTTGTATGCTTCGTTGATGACTTCTTTGGTTGTAAAAAAATCCGACTTCATTCTTACTCCCACGGAGAATGTAAAAAATGAAATGCTCCAAAAATACAGAATAAATGCCAAAAATATCTACGCTGTTCATCACGGCAAAACTCTTTTCCAATCCGGACTGTCATATTCAGACAGGGACAGCGAACTTTTTCTTCAAAAGATGGGTATCCGTCAACCCTATCTTCTTTTTGTGGGCAATATTGAACCGAGAAAGGATATTGTTCGACTCATTGATCTCTTCCAGCACCTGCGGACCGGAAAAGATTTTCAGCAGTATCAGCTTGTGCTTTGCGGAAAGAAACAATGGAAATGGAATAGTATTAGACCTCGAATACAGGACAAGATGCAAAACGTCATCTTTACAGGATACACGCCACGGCAAAAACTCGAAATGCTGTACAAAAAAAGTGAAGCGGTAATGGCGTCATCTCTTTATGAAGGATTCGGCTTTCCAGTGATTGAAGGCTTGCAGTCAGAAAAGGTGGTGTTTGCCAGCGATATTCCATGCTTCCGGGAAGTCTGCGGGGACTGCGCCGTTTTTATCAACCTTGGCGATAGAGACACGTCAGCAAGAACTGTGATGGAGACACTGCTTGACAGAAGAAAAAAAAGAGAGCTGGTGGAAAAGGGCAAAGCTCATCTTCAGAAATTTTCATGGAAAGTATGCGCGGAAAATGTTCTCCATGTCTTTCAAGCCGCCCTACAATGATATTAGGTTCGCGTCATGCCCTAGCAAAACAGATTCTCCATGTGTCTTATTGCTTTCATGGGACAAATCGTATTATAATGAATTATTCTTGAAAGGGACGGAAAGAATGCTGTCTGAAATTGAGAAGGAAAGAAATCAGAAGGTGTGGGGGACTTTTACCATTATCCTCTCTTTGGTCCTTTCTGCGGCGACGTTTATCTTTAATAAATATTTTCTGAATGACCAGCCCCTTTTTTTCTCCGTCCTCCTCGGCGGTTTCTGGATTATCGTGCTCTCTTCATGGATAGCATTCGGCAACCTGGGAAGCCTTATCTTTCTTTCGCTTTCTATCTTCAGCTACACCCTCCTTCTCCTCCAGCCCGTTCACGTCTTCATCCAGGTGTACCTCTTCGGCATCATCACGTTCTGGTTTATCCTCGCCTGGTATATGAACGATTTCCATTCGAAAATCTCTGAAAAAAATTTTTCCATCGAAACCCGGTCAGAAGACCTCAACAAGCTGATAAATGAAAATAATCAGGAAACCAGTAAAAACAGGGCGCTGAAGAACAAAATAGAAAGCTTCTCCAAGCTGAGCAATGTCATCAGAGAGCTGAGCTTCACCATTACGATGGATGCTGTGCTCGACAAGGTGACGACATATATCTTTCAAATGCTTGACAAGGGCGACGTCTGTTCGCTTTATCTCCTTAACGAAAACATGAGGACAATGGACTTCAAGAGATATCTCCTCCGCAACATGTCTAAAAGCATCATGCTTAACCCGAAGACAAGGGACGATTTCAACCAGTGGGTTTTCCAGCACAGGCAGCCGCTGATAGTCAATGACATCGAGCAGGACTTCCGGTTTGACCAGTCCAGCATGAAAGAGAAAAATCCGCCATGGCTCAAATCTCTCATTATCGCGCCTCTCATCACGGGCAATAAAATACTCGGACTGGCACGGATCGACAGCACGGAAAAGGAGGCCTTTACAATCGACGACCTGCGTCTTCTCATGATCCTTTCCAACATGTCCGCTCTGATCATCCAGAATGCGATCCTCTACAAAAAAACAGAAGACCTCGCCGTCCACGACGACCTCACGGGCCTCTACGTGGCTCGCATTTTTCACGAAAAGGTCAAATCCATAGTCAAGCAGTTCGCCATTTCAGAAAAGGATGAAAAATTTTCCATCCTTATGATCGACCTCGATCACTTCAAGGATCTCAACGACGAATACGGCCATGTTATCGGAGACCTTGTGCTGAAAAAAGCAGCGGCAATCATCAGCGATTGCATTAATCGAGAGGATACTGCTTCGCGCTACGGAGGTGAGGAGTTCGGCGTTATTCTCATGAATAAAAATCATAAAGAAGCCTTTGTCATAGCCGAAAAGATCAGAAAAACCCTTGAAGCCCGGCACATGACCGTCAGACGAAAAATGATTACGCTCACTCTCAGCATCGGGATTTCCACCTATCCTGACGATGCTCTCGAAGGGGACAAGCTTCTGAAAATTGCCGATGAAAGGCTTTACAAGGCCAAGGAACTGGGGCGAAACAAGGTGATATAGGCATGACGGAAATCATTCTTACAGGATTTTTTCTTCTAATCGCGGCGCTGGGTCTTTTTACGACAGTGAGAGCAGCGTTCATCACGACTCTTTTTTCTCTGGCTGCTTTTTTTGTTATGGCATTCTTAAAAATCCATTCTTTTGCCGAATCCTACTCGTGGGGGATCACGACGTTTTCTTTGATCATATTTTACCTTATTGTTTTCTATCTGCTTATTGCGAAAGTCAAAAACCATTATGAGAAATATCTTTTTGAAATGAACACAATGATCCTTAACTTTGACACACGGATCACCCAGGTATCCCGGTCCAACCATGACATCAAGCGTAACAACCAGGAGCTCAAGAAAAAGGCCGGTGAGCTTTCACTGATTTACAACAGCATCAAGAACATGAGCTCCACCCTCGATTTTTTTGAAACGCTGAAGAGTTTTTCATCCGATCTCAACGAAATGACCGGCTTTCATAAAGGCCGGCTTATCCTGATCAACCTCGACAACTATGACAAAAACGTTTTTCAGATCGAATCGGTTTACAAGTTCAACTCAACGGCCATGAACCTGCCGGTCTACGAAGTGGCCGACAAGACGCCTTTTGATTTCACCGTCGCCGAGCTGGTCCTCAAAAGCAAAAAAGAAAAGATGATGGAATCGAATATTATTTTTGAAAAAGAAAGCGAGCTGAAGATGTCTCATCCTGTTTTTACCGAGATGAAAGCCGTTTTGCCTGTCTGCCTCTTTCCTCTGGAAGTCAAGAATGAGATCCTCGGGATCCTTATAACGGAAGGGATCGAAAAAGACAACTACCAGAAAGTCAACATCATCATCAACCATTTTGCCATGGAGATCAAAAAAATACGGCTCTACGAAAAGCTGAAGTCTCTTTCTCTCATAGACGGACTGACCGGGCTGTATCTCAGACGCCACTTCATCAAAAGGCTGGAAGAAGAAATGGAACGCGTGACGAGAAATAAAGGCGTTCTTTCTCTCATGATGTTCGACATCGACGACTTTAAAAACTTTAACGACAAATACGGCCATCTGGCCGGAGATATTATCCTTAAAGAAACCTCCAACATCATCAAAAGCAATTCCCGAGAAATCGACCTTATCGGGCGCTACGGGGGAGATGAGATCATCATGGCGCTGCCCATGACCGATTCAGAAAAAGCCAGAGAAATCTCCGAACGTATCCGTAAGATGGTCGAGCAGCACAGGTTTAATACAAGCTACGACCTCATCCACGCGACCGTCAGCATAGGCATTGCTTTCTTTCCTAATAAGGAAATCGAAACATCGCTCGACCTCATCACGGCTGCCGACAGCGCCCTCTATGCCGCTAAAAGGAAGGGCAAAAACACCATCGTGGTGAAGTAGGGATGACGTTATTCGTGGTTCGTGATTCGGCGTTCGTGGAAGAAGCGCTTCGCGCGATGATTATAAGATCAGCCACAGAAAACACAGAGAAAAACGGGGTCAATTTTTCGCCTTCGGCGATTTTTTTAACAAATTCACGCACGCCAAAGGCGGGTCCGCCTATGGCGGAAAGCAAACCCTATAAATCGAAAAAAGTTGCCTTTGCGTCAAAATATTATCCAGTCGCTGAAACGAACTCCCCTCGTGCATTTTAAGATTTCTTACTGATTTACTGTCCGGATGCTGAAATGCTCTCAAGAATACTGGAATAAATCTCACGTACCGCTTCCTGGATGTCCTTTCCGCGTCGAGCCAAAACATATTC
>JAFGJP010000280.1 GCA_016929035.1 Candidatus Auribacterota bacterium
AAGATGATGTCTTCATTCCATTCGGAAACAGCGATGTTATAGTTTTTAACGCCTTCAAAAATATCTTCAAGCTTTGTCAGCTCGAAGTAATGTGTGGCGAAAAGGGTCTTAGCGCGCTTGTGCGGATTGATGTGAAGGTGTTCGGCGACAGACCAAGCTATGGATATGCCGTCATAAGTCGAGGTTCCTCTTCCTATTTCATCAAGAACGATCAGGCTCTTTGATGTAGCGTTGTTGAGGATAAGCGCCGTCTCGTTCATCTCGATCATAAACGTGCTTTTTCCTGCAGCAAGGTCATCGCTGGCCCCGACTCTGGTGAATATCCTGTCAACCAGACCGATGCGCGCTTTGGCTGCCGGAACGAAGCTCCCGACCTGCGCCATGAGCGTGATGAGCGCCACCTGGCGTATGAACGTGGATTTGCCGGCCATGTTAGGCCCTGTAATAAGGGCGATCTGGTTATCGGAACCGTCGAGTGTGATGCTGTTCGGGATAAAGGCCTCTCCTCGGAGAAGCCTTTCAACGACCGGATGCCTTCCGTCGATGATCTCGATCGTATCTGATTCATCAACCTCAGGTCTTGTGTAGCCGTACAGACGGCTTGATGTGGCAAGAGCGATGTACGCATCCAGGTGGGCGACAAGATGAGCTGATTTTTTGATGTCTCTCGCTTTTTGCGAGATTGTGCTTCTGATGTCCTGAAAAATCTCGTATTCTAGATTTTTAATTTTTTCATCCGCACCGAGGATCTTGTCTTCCAGCTCTTTGAGCTCCGGAGTGATATAGCGCTCGCTGTTAACGAGTGTCTGCTTTCTGATATAATCCTGCGGCACGCTTGGCAGGTTGGCTTTGGTTATCTCGATGTAATAGCCAAAGACCTTGTTGAAGTTAATTTTCAGGGACTTAATCCCAGTTCGCTCCCTTTCCCCTGCCTGGATCTCGGCGATTCTTTTCCTGGATGAGCGCGAGATGTCTTTGAGCTCTTTCAGGCCGCCGTGAAAATCTTTCTTGATGACTCCGCCGTCTTTGATGGAGAGCGGCGGATTGTCTTCTATGGCATTTTCAAGAAGCGTGATTTCTTCGTTGAAATCCTGCAGTTCTTCTCTGATTCTCTTCATTTCTAATGAAGAAGACTGCATAAGGGATGTGCGGATTTCCGGCAGTGATCTCAGGGATATTTTTAGCCCGACAAGATCCCTTCCGTTTGCTCTTTGGCTGCTGATTTTTCCGACGATCCGCTCGATGTCTGATATTTTTTTCAGGAGCTGGCGAACAGTCTGTATAGTGGAAAAGTTTTCCAGACAGTCTTCCACAGCGTCCAGGCGGCGCTCTGTTTCTTTTTTATCAAGAAGCGGAGCAGAGAGCCATTTTCTGAGAAGCCGTCCTCCCATGGCTGTTACCGTGTGGTCAAGGATGCCCAGAAGCGTGCTGTCGCTTCTCTTGGAAAAGCTTTCCAGGATCTCAAGGTTTTTCATGGTATTTTCGTCGAGAAGCATGAAGTTTTCTGTTGAGTAGAACTGCAGGCTGTCGATGTGATGCAAAGTCTCGTAGAGATTTTCCTGCAGGTAATGGAGGATCGTCCCGGCTGCGGATATGCCGGGTATCATGCCCTGGCATCCGAATCCGTCGAGGCTGGCCGTTCGGAAATGTTCGGTCAGGAGGCGGTAGCAGGTATTAAACTCGTAGATCCAGTCGTCGAGCGCAGTGACGGTGGTGCTGATTTTATATTCTGAGAAGTTTTTCATATAAGGGTCTTCAGCGAGTGTTTTTGGCAAAAGAAGCTCTGCGGGAGAAAGACGAAACAGCTCGTTTTTGACTGAATCCTTATCTTTGATCTCCGTGACCCTGAACTCCCCTGTTGAAAGGTCAGCAACAGCGACGCCGTAATTTCCTGACTGGAAACAGACTGAGACAAGATAATTGTTTTTCTTCTCATCAAGGACCTTGGCGTCAAGGACGGTTCCCGGCGTGATGACTTCCGTTATCTCCCGCTTGACGATCCCTTTGGAAAACCTTGGGTCTTCCGTCTGTTCGCAGATAAAAACTTTTTTTCCCTGCCTGATGAGCTTGGCGATATAGCCGTCTGCGGCATGATAAGGAACGCCGCACATCGGCACCCTGTTCCCTTTTCCCGCTTCTCTTGCTGTCAGAGTAATGTTGAGGATTTTTGAAGCTTCCAGGGCGTCCTCAAAAAACATTTCATAAAAGTCTCCAAGGCGGAAAAAAAGAAATCCATCTTTGTGGTCTTTTTTAATCGCCTGGTACTGGCGCATCATGGGAGTGAGAGTATTTTCTATTGTCTCTTTCATAATTTAAGATTATTGATCAAATTTTAAAGAAAAGTCATTATACACAGGAAAGACTAGAGAAAAAAAGAGGAAATTAGCCACCACGTGATTCACCTTCGGTGAAAACGTGGCTTTGTAAATGCACCCCGTGATGTCCTTCGGACAAACGGGGCATAACACAAATAAAAAGAAAAAAATTCACCACAGAGCACACAGAGGTTACAGAGGGAAATTTAGACAGGATTAACAGGATGGACAGGATTTATTCGCCTACGGCGAATTTCTCGCTACCGGCTACTTTTTTAAGTCGTGCTCCTGCGGACACAAAAGACCCACCTCGTAGGTGGGCGCTGGTCACCCTCCTGCGAGGTGGCTACCTGTCAATTTATCGATTATTTTGTATTGTGTGTCTATTCTTTAAATCACTTTAAGATTTTACAATAAAGGCTGTGACTGCAACCAGTTGCAACTTTAACTTTAATGATGTCCCCAGCCTTGACTGTATTGTTTTTTTCAAAGACAGCAATCTTGTTTTGCTCTGTTCTTCCGGTGAGCCGTGTTGGGTTTGTTTTACTTTCTCCTTCGACAAGGACGTGGACCATCTGTCCTTCCATGGCCTTATTTTTTTTTAGCGTGATCTCATTTTGAAGGGCAAGGAGCTCGCTGTGCCGCCTGACGATAATGCTCTCAGGGACCTTTTCCTTTTCCTCTGCTGCCCGTGTGCCGGAGCGGTCGGAATATTTAAAAATAAAAGCGCTGTCGAACTGGATTTTTTGGACCATGTCTTTTGTCTGTTCGTAATCCTCTTCGCTCTCTCCGGGAAAACCTACGATGATATCTGTTGTGATGCTGAGACCGGGGTAGATCTTGCGGAAGCTTTCGATTTTTTTCATATATTCTTCACGGGTGTATTTCCTGTTCATCTTTTTAAGAATTCTATCCGAACCTGACTGAAACGGCATATGAAGGTAAGGCATGAGTTTTTCTTCTCCGGCCATAAGCTCGATAAGCTCAGCCCTTGTGTCCTTGGGGTGAGTTGTCACAAAGCGCACTCGATCGAAGGAATCAATCGCGATGATTTTTTTTAACAGCTCAGGGAATGATATCGGAGGATCCAGGTCTTTTCCGTAAATATTGATGTTTTGACCGAGAAGAGTGATTTCTTTCACTCCCCTTTCCATCAACTCGCTTATCTCGGTGAGTATTTCTTCATAAGGCCTTGATTGTTCAGGACCTCTCACATAAGGCACAATACAGTAAGAGCAGTAGTTGGCGCATCCGCGGATCACAGTGACAAATGCTTTGATCTCTTTTATGCCGTTATATAAGCCCTTATGGTATGTTTCTCCTGCACGGTCTGTTTCAAAACCGAGAACAGACATGGCCGTTTTCCCTGCAGAAAAGTTTTGCAGAACGTCCTGCGTTTTTTCCGCAATATACTGAATATGTCCCGGCCCGATGATAATGTCTACTTGTGGGAATTTTTTCAGAAGGTCCTGCTTCATACGCTCAGCCATACAGCCGGCCACGATGATCACCGGCAGTCCGGTTGTCCGCCGCCTGGCTGACAGCTTCCCTATCATGCCGAAGACCTTGTCCTCAGCTTTTTGCCTCACGCTGCACGTCTCAAGGATGACGATGTCGGCCTCATCCATGTTTTCAACATCCTCAAAGCCCTTTTCCTGCAGCAGCTGGCGCATGGCAAGAGAGTCGTATTCGTTCATCTGGCATCCGTAAGTGCGTATGTAGAAACGCAATCCGGCATTGCTATAACCTTTTGTGTTTTCGGTATTTGACAATTTATCTTAACCCCTTTGTATAAGCTCTTAAATGGCTCAAAAAGCTCGAAATTTTTAACTTTTCCATCCTCAATTTTTATAGATTTGAAGACTAATTTAAGCAGGCTTTTCTTGCCTATAATATCCAGTTTTGTCTTAACAGAATCAAAATGACTGCTAACCATCTCAAGAAGCTTTCTGTACTCTTCAGATTGCTCTTTTTGTAGAGAAGCAAGTTCAAGTTTTCTAATAGAGCCTTTTAT
>JAFGJP010000047.1 GCA_016929035.1 Candidatus Auribacterota bacterium
CTTCCAGATCGTGTCCCGGCAGGTGGCCCATCCGCTTCTCAGGGACATCAACGAAAAGATCAAGAGGGACCTGCGGGACGGCCAGTCGCTTTCCATGAGCCTTCAGAATCAAAGCCGGTTTTTCTCCCCTCTTTTTATCAATCTCGTCAAAGCCGGCGAGGTCAGCGGAACGCTGGAAGCCTCTTTTGCCCGGATCGCCGATTTTTTTGAAAGAAAAAACACTTTAAAGAACAGCCTGCTCAAATCCATCGCTTACCCGACATTCCTTCTTTTTGTCGGCCTGCTGACGATTGCCGTTCTTTTCATCTTTATTCTGCCGAAGCTGATCCCTGTTTTCAAGGACATGGATGTCCACATTCCCTGGATGACAAGGGTTCTTCTGAATACGGCTGACGCCATCAGGCGCTACTGGAAGTTTATTGTCATTTTCCTCGGCGTCGCCTTTCTTGCCGTCCGTCATTTTCTGAAAACGCCGGACGGGAAGATTTTTTTTCAGAAGATTCTTTTGAAGACGCCTTATATTCATACTATCGTTCTGAAAAAGGATCTTTCTGAGAGCTTTTACTCTCTGGGGACATTGATTCAAAACGGAGTTCCGCCGGCTCAGGCTCTTGCCATCACCAAAGACTCAACGGAAAATATCGCTCTTGGCCGCAGCTTTGAGACCATGCTCGCCGATTTCAAAAAAGGAAAAAACATTTCGGACCTTATGGAAGGGTCATCGTTCTTTTTTCCGGAAGCGGTCAACATGATCCGCGTTGGAGAAAAAACAGGAAACCTGGAAAAGCCGCTTCTCAAGCTTTCACAGAATTATGAAAGAGACGTCCAGCGCGTGCTGGAAACGTTTATCACCATCGTCGAGCCGGCCATGATCCTTCTTTTTGGAGCTTCGATAGGATTTATTGCCATCGCCATTCTTTTACCAATTTTTCAACTGAATTTCTCTGTCACATGAAAAAACAGAAAGGCTTTACTCTCATTGAACTTCTGGTGCTGATCATCATCCTTTCGATTGTCATGACGATCAGCACTCCCCGCTTTTCTTCGACCTATAAATCTCTCCGGACGCGCTCAGAGGCCAAGAAGCTCGTGGAGTATATCCGGTTTGCCAGAAGCAAGGCGGTCCAGAACCAGATCACCTATAAAATCATCTATAAAGACGACAACTCCATGGAGATCGTCGAGCTGGAAAATGAAAGACTTTCGCGTTACGCCATTGATCCGGCAGTCACAGTATCCATGGATCCCGCGTCCATTGATTTTTACCCGAACGGGATGATGTCAGCCTTTATCATCCTTCTTGATGATTCCGCCGGAAGCAGGTATCAGATCAGCGCCACCAGCAACGACAGCAGCATCAGCATATCAAAGATACTCTTGCATGAGGACATATGAAAGACGTTTTCAAGAAAGGCTTTTTTCTTATAGAGGTTTCAGTCACTCTTCTGATCGTCGGGATCATGCTTGTTGCTTTTGTCTCGACTTTTTCAAGCGCTCTGAAAGGGATCAAGCGGATCCGCCAGTTCAGCTCGGCTGCTGATATCTCGAGAAAACAGGTTTTTGAAGTTATCGGCGAATTTCGGCAGACGCGCGATCCCATAACACGGACAGGACAGCAGGTGCTGAGAGGGTACACCTACAGATGGGAAGCGACGTTCGAGCCTCTGGAAGATACGCAAGAAAGCCTCTATATCATGACGTTCAAGGTCATTCACGAGGGGTATGAAATCTCGAAAATCACAACGCTTATCCAGGCGCCTTAAGGCTATGCCGGTTTCTGATCGAGGAATATTATTTTCCGCGCCAGCGGAGCGAAAACCTCGACGAAGAGGAGTTCCGCCAGCGAGGGTCAAGTGCCAGCGCGGTTTTACGCTGGCTGAATTCTTTGTCGCCATAATTATTTTTTCTATCATTGCCCTGGCCCTTTTTTACTCTCTGAACACCTCTCTGAAAGTCTACAGGACGCAGTCCGAATTTGAAGGATCGCTTTCCGGGATCGACATTCTGACGCATGTCATGGAAAAAGAGCTTCTCAGTGCCGTTGCCATGAACGACATCCGCCTTGTGGGAACGGCCAGGAGCATGTACTTTTTTGCCCCGAGGGTTTTCCCTGATACAGATTACCCTCTGAACAAAATTACCTACCAGTCAGTAGACGACGAAAACTCGCTGTCTTTCATCGAAAGGACGTCCGAAAATCCTTTTTCCGAGGACAAGGGTGAAGAGTTCTCAGGAAACTCCTTTATCTATCGTACAGACGAACCCGTAAAAAATGTTCAGTTCAAGTACTACCTTTACCAGCAAGAGACAGGAGGAGAAGAGGGCGGGGTACCCGGGGGCCAGTGGAAGGACAGCTGGGAAGAGGAATTTTTTCCTGACGCGGTAAAGATTGAATACACCTCAGTCTCGGGCGAGGATGAAATTCCGTCTGACGTGACCATTGTCCTGGGCGGCCCGTGGGGCAGGCCGGCGGAAGAAGAAAAAAAAGAGGAGTGAAGACGTGACGGAACGCAGCGGCCAAAAAGGCATCATTCTTGTAACGGCGATGTGGATCATGCTTCTCATATCCGTCATAGCGGTTCTCATCACCGCAAGGACAAGGTTTCAGATGGGCGTTGCCAGAAAGAGGATCGATGATCTCGAGATCCAGTACATGGCCAAAGGCGTCATCCTGAAAGTCGCTTATGACATATCCAGGAGGGAAAACGCAAATCTTGTGAAGACGTCAGACGTTTTTTTCAGGAACACCTATGCGCCGGTCGATGAACCCTTCTTTCAAGCGGGCATTGCCTCTTTGAAAATCCAGGACGAAGAATCTCTCATCAGTTTCAACTCGGCACCGCAGGATGTTCTTGATCTTTTTTTCACGCGTTTTGATTTTCCGGAAAACGCCTCGGCCTGTCTCCTCGACTGGATCGATGAAGACAGCGATGATACGAACAACGGCCTCGGAGCTGAGTCCGATTACTACTCTTCTCTTGAAGGCGGGTATCTGTGCAAGAACGCTCCCCTGTCGTCTCAGGAAGAGATCTTTTTTATCCGCGAGATCAAAGACCGCGGAAACAAGATCCTGTCAGACTTCACTGTTCATGGCGACGGGAAGGTCAACATCAATACGGCTCCCTCGGATACCCTGGAATACCTGGGGTTCTCAGAATCCCTCATCGACAAGATCCTCGATTACCGGAGGGGAGAGGACCTCCTGCTTTACACGGAGGATGACCGCTGGTTTGAAACGCCGCAGGACATTATTGCAAAACTAAGTGAATTCAGTTATATTGATGAAGACGAAAAAAATCAGATTAACAGCCGTCTGGATTTTTTAAAGACAAGCTCTCAGTTTTTCCGCATCCTTATGGTCCTGATCGGGCAAAGAAGCCAGACGACCTATCAGGCGGAAGTGACGATAAAATCTGAGGGCGACTCCTGGGGAATCGTAGCGTGGAAAGAGCCATAACACTCAGCATTGACTTCAAGCGCCAGCTGGACCTGCGAAGCATGACATTCGCCTACTTCCGAAAAACCCATATCCAGGTCTTCCGAGCCAGCTTCGATAAAGATATGCCCAGGGTCGCCGAAGTTTTCAGCTACCCTTTTGATTCATCAAAGACGGAAGCGTTTGTCAAAAAGCTCAAAACCTATGAGATCCATTCTCTCGACCTTATTCTTCCGAGAGAATTTTTTGTCAGCAAGAGGATAACGCTTCCTGCCTCTGATTTCAGAGAAGCCAGAAAGATGGCTGTTATGAAACTGCCCAAACTGTCTCCTTTCCCTCTGGAAGAATCTGTCTCTGAAGTGACCTATGCCGGAAAAGCGGAAAAAAACTACATAGCCGTAAGCTTATGGATCATCAACAAAAAGCTTCTTTACAGGTACCTCTATGTTCTCGGGCAATCGGGGATCCTCGTCAGCTCTGTCAGGATGGACATCGACGGTCTGCCTTTTCTTCTGGAAAAGCGAAGAATGACCGGCAGGCCCTGCATGGTCATACTTTTTGACAAGACCTACGCGCATCTCTCTGTTCTCAAGGACAATTTCATCCTCAATTCCAGGATGGTCAGCCTTTCCTCTTCGAAATCATCGGCTGACAGCCCGGAAGAAAATTTGAGTCTGGATAGCGTCAAAGAGTCTCTCGCTCAGGAAGCCGCAAAATTCATCTCTTACAACCGTGAAGAATTCCCTGATGAGCAGCCGGAAAAAATCTTCTTTTTTGACGAGCAGGCACCTTTTTGGGAAACCGGGGAATCCGTCGAAGGCATTCCTCTTGAAAAGCTGAGGTACCGGGATATCGGCCTTCTTCCTTCTCCTCAGATGGGAAACTTCCCGATCCATGTGATACCGTCATCTCTTGGCAGGAGAAACATGAACTTCCTGCCAGATGATTATCAGGAGATCCTGATAAAAATATCCCGTCTGAAAAAAACGATAAAGATCCTCTCTCTCATCCTGATATTCGCCATTTCTTTCTCTGTTGTCTTTGCCGTGCGGTTCGGTAAAAAGAACCATCAGGTCAGCCTCCTGAAGACCCGGCTGAGAGATATCGAAAAAGAAACCGCTTCAATCAAGGTCCTGCACAGAAGGATACGCGCTGCCGAGAACGTCCTGCAGAACCAGACAGCGACTCTTGAGTCCCTGGCCAACATCGTTCCCCTCATCAAGCGTTCCATGAGGCTGTCATCCTTTTCTCTTGACAGGGACAACACGGTGGAGATCTCCGGCCACGCCGACACGTTCAAGGACGTTCTGGAGTTCATGAGAAGCCTTCAGCAGATATCGGCCTTTGAAAATGTCAGGTCGGAATACATCTCTCAGAAAAAGCTTCTTGGAAAAGACGTGTTCACTTTTAAGATTGTGCTCAACTACATCCCGGGAAAAGCGGAGGATAAAAGCGAATGAAGCTGAAACCCAAAGAACAGACCGTCATTCTCCTTGCTCTTGTTCTTCTTGTAGTTTTTCTCATTTACAGCTATATTTTCAATCCGATTTTCAACCAGTATACAAAGCTCTATGAGCAGGAAAACCTCTACAAGTCAAAAATTGAAAGCAATATCGATATTATCAAAAACAGCGAAATAATAACGAATAACTATAAGATCATTTTCGAAAAATACAAGATCACCGGATACGATGAGGAAGAGCTTCTCAAGACCAAGCAGGAGATCGAAGAGATATCCAGGTCCAGAAGGCTCACCATCACCAAGATCCAGGACTATCCTGTCAAGGACATGCCTGATTACAAGCAGTTTCAGTTTCAGGTCGAATGCAACGGTACGCTTGATCAGATCACAAGCTTTATCTATTACCTTGGAAGGTCACCCATGCTCTTCGATATCTCCCGGCTGAAGATCCAGCCTGTGGGAACGCAGAGCGATGATCTCCGGGCGAACATCACTATTTCACGCATCGGTTTCCCGGACAGGAATGCTTCTGCTTCACTCGAGCAGAAGGAAGGAATGCCTGACGGAGCATAAAATCAAAAGAAAATGAAAAGTCTGAAATGTGAAATGAAGAAAAATAAATGGGCTTAAAGCGGATTACTTCAGCTTTCAAAATCAAAAACAAACGATTCTCTTTTTAAAAGCTCCGTATTAAGAAAATTTTGAACTTCAAATTTGAAATTCGTAATTTTGTTTAATCAATCTTTCTCCCCCATACCGTCTTCTCAAAGTGAACCGTAAAAGGTGTTCCTGGAGGAAGATTGCCCATAATAAGAAAATCCGTATCAAAAGACCAGCGTCTTGTCGGCGGGCTGTACCGCTGATTGTGTTTAAAGCCCACTCCCTGCTGCGGCTCCCACAGGCAGATAAAAGACCCCATGAGAAACTCCTGTATGCCGCTCCAGTTTTCTGAATATCTCATGAAGTTTTCGAATCCGCCGTCCTGGTACCAGAAATGGTCCTGGAAGTTTATATAGTTGCTCAAGTTGTATCCATAAAAATTGGTGACGCTGATGTTTCCGCCGACAACCGGAATCGTGCCGCCTGATTCAAGGATAACGAGCTGTGCCGGCGTCATATTGACTGAATTCTCGTCCTGTGCCGGAACAGGTGTTGTCGCGCTTTTCCTGTAGGCCATGGCTGTCTGTATGGCCGCGTTCCCGTCATTGTAATTCGGCCAGAACTGCGGCGCGATGGTTTCGTTCACACCGTAAAGGAGCGCGGCGTTCATTGTTGTCTGGGCTGCAGCAGGGCCGTTTCCCGTGACTGTTGAATTGTTATCGTTCCAGTTCACGGAAAGATGGTTGATCGCATCGCAATAAAGCCCAGCCGGCCTTTTATTGGATGAGTTGTAATTCCCCCAGACATAGATGGGATTCGGTGAAGAGACACTTATACGCCAAGGGAGTGAAGAAGCGTTTTTAATACGGATGGCGCCGCATCTGTCTCCGCTGGCATTGACCGACGAATTGACAGCATAAATAATATTTTCCAGCGTTGTGCTGGAAAGACCGAACGGCACGTCAAGCATATTGCCGAATGACATGGCAGGAATATTATTATCATTAAGACATTCCTGGGTCAGCTCACCCATATCGATTTCCGTAAAAACATAGCAGCTTCTCTCTCGCCAGCTGTAGATGCAAAGATTATCGCCGGCTCCTATCACATCGTCGCCGGGATCAAAATGAGAAGCCGTGTAGGCGTTCTGGACCTGCTCAATGAGGTCTGGATTTGTCGCATGACTGTAATCATTGATATTCGTTGAAATATCATTTCCTGTGACAGAGCCAAGTTCGATATACTCGTAGCCTTCAGGATTGGTCGTGAGATTTGTCGGCGCAGTATTGTTGAGGCCGTCCGGGAAATTGACAATACCGAGGTTCAGATTGCCGTTATCAAGCGTTCCTCCATAGAAATTCAGATCGCTTTGATTCTGGACAAGCGTATAAGACTTGATGGGAAAGTGCCATATTCCTGTATCGTCCTGCCACCGAAGGTCATGATAAATGCGATTGTTCGGGCCCACAGGCTGTGTTGGATCAGGATAAGGCTCTGACTGTGAGAGATGAAGTTCTCCGCCTACATCTGTCTTGTAATAAGCGACTCCATCCCTTATGACAAGAGGAGCTTTAAAGCAGTATTTATAATAGCGAAGGGCCGGCTGATTCTGCAGATCAGTGATGGTCCCGTCTGTGATGTAATCGATGGGTGTTTGTAAGACAGGCGGAAGAAGCGGCTCAACCCCGTTAAGAACGCTCTGCATCATATA
>JAFGJP010000281.1 GCA_016929035.1 Candidatus Auribacterota bacterium
GATGATAACTTCCTTGTCATAAAAGACAACGGACTGACCGGGCGTAATGGCCCTTTGAGGCTCTAAAAAGACGACTTTTACCTTTTCCCCTCCAAGGGGCTCGAGAAAAGCAGAAGAAGGCGCATGGTTAAATCTTATGGACGCTTTGACTTCAGTGCCCTGCCTTAAGGTATCTATGGCAATCCAGTTAAGATGAGTGGCAATCAGTTCGTTCGTATAAAGCTCCTTTTCCCTGCCAACGACCAGGGCGTTTTTCCCGGTATCGAAGCCGGTCACATAAAGAGGATGAGGAAAAGAAATCCCCAGACCTTTTCTTTGGCCAATGGTATAAAAAGCAAGGCCCTTGTGCTCGCCGAGAAGACGTCCGTCTCTTGTCATAACCGGACCTTTTCTCTCGATGGATGGTATGCGCTTCCTTAAAAAGGACTTGTAATCATCTCCGGGAATAAAGCATATTTCCTGGCTTCCAGGCTTGTCGTGGACATTCAATCCAAAATCTTCTGCTTTTCTGCGGACCTCTAGTTTGGTCATTTCGCCCAAGGGGAAAAGGGTGTGTTGAAGCTGCTCCTGTGAAAGTCCGTAAAGAAAATACGACTGCTCTTTCTTTGAGTCAGCGCCTTTTTTTAGAAGAAACCTTTTTCGGGTGTCGTCATAGCTGACCTGGGCATAATGCCCAGTAGCGATAAAATCTGCGTCAAGCATCCTCGCGCGCCTGAGAAGCTCACCCCACTTTATCTTTTCATTACAGACAATGCAGGGATTAGGAGTTCTTGCATGCATGTATTCCCTGCAAAAATGTTCTATAACGCTTGTTTCAAAAGATGACTTAAAATTGACAACATAATGCGGGATGCCCAGGCCGTCGCAGACTTTCCTGGCATCGCTGGCTCCGGTAATGCCGCAGCAGGATGAATCCCACGGCCCTTCTTCGTCAAAAAGCTTCATTGTGATGCCGATAACATCATAACTCTCTTTAACAAGAAGGCAGGCCGCAGTTGAAGAATCCACTCCGCCGCTCATGCCCACAACAACACGTTTCTTTTTCTTGGCTTCCATAATATCGGCTGAATTCTCAACTTCAAGCTGAATCTTGATCTGTAGACGCATCAACTGAAATTCTAAATCTCAAGCACAAATTCCAAAAAATCCCAATAAGATTATTGTTATTTATTTGAAATTTGGAATTTAACCTTCAGTGTATTTTTAATCGTCCTTCGTCCGAATGAGCAAAGCGGACGGTCATTCCTCGTCCTACGGGGTATTTAATCTGCCCGGCTGTACTCAAGCATCTTGTCTATGGCTTTCTTTGCTCTTTCTCTGATACGTTCTTCGACTTTGACAACATGAGACATGGTCTCCAGAGAACGAAGGACTTTATCAAGAGAAATCTTTTTCATGTTATGACAGACAGAAAGTTCCGTGGCAGGATAGAATTTTTTACACGGATTTTCTTTTTGAAGCCTGTAGATGATATCCACTTCTGTTCCTATAATAAATTCCTCTGAAGCTGACTCCTTTACGTGCCTGCACATTCCGGTTGTTGAAAGGACGTTGTCAGCCAGGTTGACCACTTCAGCCGTGCATTCTGGATGGACAAGGACTTCGGCATTCGGATGCTTATTTTTCATTTTTTTAATATCTTCAGGAAGGATCCTCATGTGAACAATACAGTAACCCTGCCAGAGAATAAGATTTTTCCCTGTCTGACGAGCGACGTATCCCCCCAGATACTTGTCCGGCCCGAAGATGATTTCTTTTACATCCAGGTTACGAACGATTTTTTCTGCGTTGGCCGACGTGCAGCAGATGTCGCTTTCTGCCTTGACGTCAGCCGTAGAGTTCACGTAAGTGACGACCACGGCCTCAGGATGCTTTTTTTTCAGCTCGCGCAGCCGGGGCACATCGAGCATGTCCGCCATCGGGCACCCGGCTGACGGATCAGGAATGAGGACTGTTTTGGAAGGTGAAAGAATGGCGGCTGTTTCGGCCATAAAATGAACGCCGCAAAAAACGATGACATCTTCTTCTGCCTCAGCTGCTTTTCGGCTGAGGTCAAGAGAATCCCCGAGGAAATCAGCAATATCCTGAACTTCCGGAAGCTGATAGTTGTGGACAAGAATGATAACGTTTTTCCTGGCTTTTAATTCCTGAATCTTTTTAACAATATCTGTGTGAACCATTTCTCGCTCCATGAAAAAATAAAAAAGTATCATACCCCGAGGCCGAAGGAAAATCTATCGGAAAATATTTAAACGCAGATTTTCACAAATCAAGGCAAATGTTCGCAGATGCTTTCAATAAAAAACATCATCAAAATGGCTAATCGTACTGTTTCTATAATCGTTTGATACCCTCCATTCAACGTATCTGCGTCAATCCGCGTTCGATCTGCGACAATCTGCGTTTACTGGAAAAGCCAGGTGCTGAGATATCTCTCTCCTGTATCGCAAATAATCGTGACGATCCGCTTTCGCTTGTTTTCAGGCCTTCGTGCTACCTGAAGAGCAGCAAAAACATTAGCCCCTGCCGAAATGCCGGCAAGTATTCCTTCCTGCCTTGCCAGCTTTCTGGATATTTCTCCTGCGTCTTCGTCTTTGACCTTGATTATTTCATCGTAAATCTTCTTATCCAGTACGTCAGGAACAAACCCGGCGCCAATGCCCTGGATCTTATGCGGACCGGGCTCTCCTCCTGAAAGAACAGCAGAAGACTCCGGCTCAACTGCGATCACTTTGATTTTTGGACTTCTTTTTTTAAGAACCTGCCCAACACCTGTTATCGTACCACCTGTTCCTATAGCAGCAACAAAAATGTCTATCTTTCCTTCCGTATCTTTCCATATCTCTTCAGCCGTTGTTTTCCTGTGTATGTCCGGATTGGACGGATTTTTGAACTGCTGAGGCATAAAGCTGTCCGGCGTTTTTTGCACGATTTCTTCTGCCTTTTCAACAGCGCCTTTCATCCCTTTTTCTCCCGGTGTTAAAACAAGCTGTGCGCCGAGGGCTTTTAATAGATTTCGACGCTCGAGGCTCATGGTATCCGGCATGGTCAGAATAAGCTTATAGCCCTTTTGAGCGCAGACAAAAGCAAGTCCTATTCCTGTATTTCCGCTTGTAGGCTCAATGATAAAAGTATTTTTCTTTATGAGACCCTCTTTTTCAGCTGATTCGATCATGCTTGCGGCAATTCTATCTTTTACGCTGCTGCAGGGATTAAAGCTTTCCAGTTTGACAAGGATTTCCGTATCGATTCCCTCTGTTAATCTATTCAATCTCACAAGGGGAGTATTGCCGATCAGCTCAATTATGTTATTCGCAATTTTCATTCTGACCTCCTTGGCAGATTAAAATGAGCTCTTGCTTTACTTTTTTAATGTGCGGCAAAATTAATACTCTATATTTCCTATAGATTTAGTAGGATAATAAAACGAAATATTTCTCCTGTCAATTGCTTTTCTAGCCCAATTAAAATTAATTTTAAAATGCAATCTGAGCAC
>JAFGJP010000282.1 GCA_016929035.1 Candidatus Auribacterota bacterium
AGGATCTCAACATATCTTGATCCGGCCGTAACAAGCTGAAGAGGGTTCCTGTTTTGTTTCTTGTATTCCCGGAACATTTCCAGAAGAAGTGGAAAATTTTTTCCAGGCTCCCTCCTGCCGCAGTAAAAAAGATAAGGGCTCCTGATCGAAAAGCGGGAAAGGATGTCTTCTTCAGATGGCAGGCAGGCTGTTTCTACGGCTTCTCCCACAAGAAAGGTCTTTTCAGGAGAAATGCCTGTCATCTTCAGGACGAGGTCGCGCTCCGGAGGGGAATTGCAGAGGATGCCCCGAACACGTCTGAACATTTCTTTCACCCGCAGCGTTCTGGCGTAAGGTTCATTGTGAAAACAGGGGCGGATAAGTGTCTTTTCCGGACAGATTTTAGTTCCATTGACTGTCGTGCCGAAAAGGTAAGGCGTAAAGATGAAAAACGCGTAGTCTTTTTGATGACGGCGGATAAATTCATAAAGGGCCTGGCTGTTGATATTATTATTAAAAATAAAGTCTTCTTCCTCAAGAGAGAGCTTTTTCTTGGCCTCGAGCTTGACGGCGGCGGCCCCGTACATGTCAGGATTTTTCCTGTCATCTGCCGGAAACCGGCGAACGGTGACGTCGTTTTTTTTAAATTCTCCCGGCTGATGAAAATTTTTCCAGGAATAATGGTCCTCAGCGCATGTTGTGAGGATCTCTGCGGGGATGCCTTTTATGAGCGTAAGCTTTTCAGCAAAAAACCGGCAGGCCACCTCCGCTCCCCCTGCGCTGGCTTCGACATAGCGGGGAGTAATAAAGGCGACCGTTTTTTGAGAGGTTGAATTCATTACAGGGTATAGATTTCGCTGACCGTGTCCTGGCAGGCAGCCTCGATATCAGGAGATAAATTCTGATTCTGCGTGAAAATATTTCGGATGGTTTCCATGGCCAGTTGCGGACTGTTGCACTCGCGGCTGAGGTGGGCCAGGATGACCTTATGCAGGTCCTGGTGACAGATATCCTGAAGAAGGTTCCCGGCGGAGCTGTTTGAGAGATGGCCGAGGCGGCTGAGTATTCTTTTTTTAAGCCCGTGGGGCCGCCTGCTTTTGAGGAGCATCTGCTCATCGTGGTTGGACTCAAGGACGACGAAATGGGAGTTTTTCATTTTTTCTTTGACGCCGGAGCTCGGAAAGCCGAGATCAGTTGCCACAGAAAACTTGATGTTTTTGTAGGCGATGGAGAATCCGACCGGCTCCATGGCGTCATGAAAGACGGAAAACGGTTCAACAACGATATCCTTGAAAACAAACGGCCGGTTCGTAAGGAAGATATGAAATTTCAGATTGTTCTTGAAGATTTTTCTGACTTCATTGGCTGTCGGACGGTTGGCAAAAAGGGAGATATTGTATTTTTCATGGAGCATTTTTACAGACCGGATGTGATCGATGTGCTCGTGGCTGATGAAAATCGCGTCGATGTCTGCCGGTCTATAGCCGGCAAGGCTCAGCCTTTTTTCCATTTCCGCTGCACTGAATCCGCTGTCAATGAGAATGCAGGCTTTACGTGTTTGAAAAAGGATGGAATTCCCTTCGCTTCCGCTCCCGAGAACGCACAGTTTCATTGTCATTAGCCTTTCAGATGTAACGAATATATTATAAAGGAAATTGAACGAATAATAAAGGATTTCAGCGCAAGGAGAATTTTTTATTTTTTAAGAGACAGGTAGAATCCGTAGGCCAGGAACTCATAGCCTTTGTCATTGGGATACAGGGGATCAAAATAATAGGAGCTCATTTCCTTTCCCTTCAAAAAAATTGTAAGATCAGTTAAAGGGAACCCGGTTTTTTTAGAGACTTTTTTGATTTCATCGTTCATAAGCCGCGTTCTTTCAGGATAAAGCTGGTTATCCACCAGTGTGGCGAGGTAAGGGCTTGCGCCAAAGGAAAGGCTTTGCACGATCATTTCTTCCAGGTTAAAAGCTATGGTTTTCAGCGACCTTCCGTAATTGAGATCGTTCATCCCTTCCAGGATGAGTATTTTTTCAGGCCTCTCTTTTTCGAGAACCGATTTGATCCTCTGGAGACCGGTCGTCGTCATTTCTCCTGTTTCCCCCTTATTGAGGACGATCCTGGCAAGAAATTGAGAAAGGAGGGTCGGGTATCCTCCGGATGCGCTTCCATAGCCGCGCGTCAGGCCGTCTCCAAAAGCGACAATGGAAGAGAGAGGTTCCTGTTTGTTTTCCTTTTTTATCAAAAGTTCCATGTCTTTACTTGTCAGAATATTGACCAATGACGCATCAGGAATCGCCCTTTTTTTCTTGATATCATCTAAAAGAGGGCTCAGATTAATCGTGATATTTTTTCTTTCTTCCGAAAGATAACAGAGAATCAGGTTTTGCATGAGAAGCGTTTCCATTTTCCTGAATTTGTCTTCAAAGCCTGGATCAAGCAGAACTTTTTGAAGAGGAGGAGCAGAGGTAAGGTCAGCTTTTCGAAGGCTGTTTTTATAAAGCGACTTTCCTGAAAAAAAATAAAACTCAAATCCGTCTTGAAAGACAAGGGAAAAGATGTTTTTGATCTCATTCGGAAGGATCTCATTGATATCTGTTTCCTTGACGCGGGTAAAAAGGTTCAGCTTTTTTTCAACAGCTGTCAGCCTGTAGCGTCCTTCATTGAAGCTCGACCAGAGTATGAAAATATCTTCATTTGTCGTGCAGATACATGGATCAATGTCAGGAACAGTGTTGGGAAAATTCACCTGGACCTCTTTGGCCCACGTGCCGTTGCGGAAAGTGGAAAAGAGAATCTCGTCGTCATGCCCGTCAGAGCCGGCCCACACGATAAAAGGAGTTCCTTCAGGGGATATATCAAGAGAAGGCTGGGTATCGTCAAATTCATCATCAGAGCTTACGATATATTCCTTGCTCCAGAGACCGTCTTTGTATCGCCTGGCGTGGATAGACGTCCCCTCTTTATCCGAGGAGCTCCATGCCACCCAGAGCGTTCCGTCCGGCATCAGAGTCAGCGCAGGGCTGAGGTTATAGGAAAGGCTTTCCGTCACCTGGATGGCTACGCCCCATTCCCCGTCCCTGAACTCCTGGATATAGACTTCCATTTGTTCGGCAACAGGATACGTATAAGCGATCCAGAAGCTTTCCGGTGGTTTCAAGAAGATTTCATCTGCCGGGAGAGATATGTCGATCAAGAATATAAAAAGCAGAAAAACAAAATATCTATTCATACAATCTCATTATACCTTTTCTCATTTTTTTAAATGATATTTTATTTACAGTCTAATATTCTTATACTATAATCCATTGTTTCCTCAAGAAAACCTTAAAAAGGAGAGATGGCCGAGAGGCTTAAGGCGGCAGATTGCTAATCTGTTGAAGGGGGTTTTTCCTCTTCCGAGGGTTCGAATCCCTCTCTCTCCGCCATTTTTTTGGATGCCTTTCTGAAAAAATACCTATTGCAGCAACGAGATTTGCATATCTCCATCGTTAGACTCCCTGCGAACTCCTCGACATAGCCGCCGGCTATGCCTTCGTCGTTCTCAGTCGTCTGCCTCGTATCTAAAGAAAATCTCGTTGCTTCGCTACGGCATCTTTTCAGAAAGGCACCCAATTAGGACAAGAGAAAAAAGTTATAATTTACTAAAAGCATGGATTTCAGGAAGTTTACTACAGTCATTTTGAAGCAGTAATAAAAATTGTCCAAAATATTGAAGGCTTCAGCACGTTTTCAACAGGGGCTTTACGGACAGAGCAAGCCCTGTCAGCGAAACCCCGGCCAGGCAAGCCTAACCCACGCGGGAACCCGAGATCGTTGATTAGAATCAATTATGCGAGGTCATTACTATTCAGACAGCGCTTTTCTTCTGAATTTTTCCATTCTCTTAATAAATTCCAGAGAATCTAAATGTGAATAAGCTTTATAATCAGAATATCTGGCAGTCCTACAGGCGTCCGCAAGGCTTACATATTCCGGAATAAAGGATTTTAGGTGTTTTTGAACAGCTCTCATTCTGGCAGGATGAAGAGCAAGATTTTGTTTGTGTGAATATATACTTAGATTTTTGTATTCCACTCCATCTTCAGTTAAAGGGAAAAGGATAGCCTCACAATAATAAATCATTGCATAGAAAGCTGTCGTTATGGTCCAGTCAGGATATTTTTTGCTTGAAGAAAGATGAAGACAGACTTCCCGGTTATGTTCAGCGTGATCGAGTTTTTCTTTTAACATATTCCCAGATATATCCGTCAGCCATTAAGATCTGTTTGTTGAGATTATTGATAGGCAAAAATGCAGCTTTAAGAGTGACCTCATTAGAATTGTCTTCCAGCTTTGAAAAATACTGGTCCAAGATAGAATAGACTTTGCGATATTTTTTCAATAAATGCTTTTTATCAATAGCATAAAGGACATCAAAGACTTTATAAGCTGTAATCCTGAAATGAGAAGCCTTGATATCTGTTTTCGTTTCATTCTGGAAATAAGGTATGAATCCGGAAGCTGATTCCTGAACAAATTTAAGATCTGCTTCATAGATCTTTTTCATGAGGTCTTTTTGCTGCTTGGTTACTTCTGCTAAGGCACTCTTATAGCCCTGCTGATATCCATATTCATAGCTACGCATGAAATCTTCAGCGGTAAAAGAGGTCTTTTCTTCCAGATCAGCAGGTATCTTGAAAAGGTTTTGTGTTGTAAGGTCACCCATAGCCATAAATATTATCGTAATTTTTGGCTATATAATCAAGCATGAAATTTGAATAAAATCAATGGAAAAAGCTTTAAGCCTGTTTTTTCTGATTTTTCCTATATTTGAGCGCTACCAACCATGATTTCAAAAATTTAGACAATTTCTTATTCGGTGTGATATCAGCATAAAAAGAAAGCGCTGTCCTTGCTGCAGGATCGTTTTCAGGCTCAAGGACAAAGAGGCCGTGAACTTCTTTCCCGGTAGATCTGTCGATAATTATTAATTTCTTATTTTTTAGGATCACTTGCTTGAAATTAAATTTAGCCAGGCCCTTGATCGACTTTAAGAGCTTGGCTTCCACATGAAAGAAGGCACAATGCCGCGAGTAACCCTTATCCCAGAATACACAAGAAAAACACTTTATCTTAACGTCTTGTATTCTGTCTTATTCTGTTGAAAAGATTGTCTGTCCTCTGTTATCTGTCGTCTGTTTTCTGATTTTCCGAGGGATGAGAACCTGAGCATGCTGTCTATCTTCTTAAATTTTTATATAAATAATGTTATAGTTAAGTAAAACAAATTTTTATGAATAGAATCTCAAAATTTTTTATTTTGTTCATTACAATTTTTTATAGCGTTTTATTTCCCATCTTTGTCTCCCATTCGTCAGAAGTCGATGAAAATATCATACTGACTGATAATAATGGGGCTTTGGAGCAATATGGGTCTCAGCACGGCTCCTACCCGGCATCGAGAATCCATGACGGCTTGACCGATCAATTCTGGCTGTCAAACCAGAATAATTACGACAATTATTTCATTTTTTCTTTTGAGAATGAAGAAGCGGAGATTTTTAATCTCTTCCGTCTGGTCAACTATGGAAATAACAACAGAGCCGTTCAGAGTTTCATGCTTTTCAGTTCTTCTGAAGAATCGGCAAAGACAGACCCTGCTGATCCTTCATGGAGCAAGATCGGTATTTACCGGGGCGGTTCGACAGACCTTCTCAATGTCGTGAACAGCCACCTGGGCGGTATGCTGGAGGATTACGGGTCCCAGCACGGGTCCTACCCGGC
>JAFGJP010000283.1 GCA_016929035.1 Candidatus Auribacterota bacterium
CGTCAGTCGTGCTGAGGAGATGGCAGAATGTGAAGTTTTTTCTGTTTATGCTGGAATTGCCGGCGATCATATCAAGAGCTTCAACACGCACGGCACCACGCCGATAACGAGGGATAATTATGAGATAACCGAAGATGATATCCAGAAAGCTGTTGAATCAGCAAAGGCCGTCTCTCTTCCCATGGACAGAGTCGTGCTGGACTATTTGCCCTACGAATACAGGGTAGACGGGCATTCCGGCGTATCCGATCCAGTCGGGATGAGCGGAGCCAAGCTCGAGGTCGGTGTTCATATTGTCACCGGAGCTGTTACAGTTGTTCAGAACATTGAAAAGTGCATCGAAAGGGCCGGATTCGAAGTGGAAAAGATCGTGCTTGAGCCCTTGGCCTCCAGCATGGCAACGCTTTCTGATGAAGAGCTTGAAATGGGCGTTGTGCTTATTGATATCGGGGGAGGGACGACAGATACGGCCATTTTTCTAGACAGAAAAATCCATTACTCTCATGTTTTGCCTCTGGGAGGCAACAATGTGACCAATGATATGGCCATAGGGCTCCGGATTCCGTTTAACAAAGCCGAGGAGATAAAAAGAAAGTATGGTATGGCTTTTTCGGCGAATGTCGAGGTGAAGAAGCAATTTGTTGTTCCAGGAGTCATTGGAAGAGCGTCCCGGAACATGGCGCTGCGCGATCTGGCTTCGATTATCGAAGTGCGCATGGAAGAGATTTTTCTTTTTGTTAAAAAGAACATCGAAAAATCAGGATATCAGCAAAAAATCGGATCTGGAATCGTTCTGACGGGCGGATGTTCCATGCTGGAAAATATCGATGCTCTGGCAGAAAAAGTTTTTAATGTTCCCGTGCGCATAGGAAAGCCAAGAGGAGTGACCGGGCTCGTGGATGTCTTGCAGAGCCCGATTTATGCAACGGGGACGGGACTGATCCACTATGGTTTTCTCGCCCGTTCAGAAGGCGTGGATAAAAAAGCAATCCGGAAAAAAAAGATTTTGCACGGGGTCTTAAGCAGAATGAAAAATTTGTATAAAGGAGGAGCTGAATGATTAAATTTGAAATGGGAGGAGCGGAGCCTTGCTCTATCAGGATCAAGGTTATCGGTGTCGGGGGGGGAGGAACCAACGCCGTCAACCGCATGATAGCGACAAGCATCAAGAATGTAGCTTTTTCTTCGGTCAATACGGATGTTCAGGGGCTCGGGATGGCTCTTTCAGAAGAAAAGATACAGATCGGGCGTGAGCTTACAGGGGGACTTGGGTCAGGAGCAGACCCTCATATCGGCCGGGAAGCAGCGCTTCAGAGCCTGGAAATGCTGGCCGAATCGATCGATGGCACGGACATTCTCTTTCTCACAGCCGGTTTTGGCGGAGGGACGGGAACCGGCGCCGCGCCTGTTATAGCCCAGATCGCCCGGGAGATGGATATCCTCTGCATAGCGGTTGTGACCAGGCCCTTTACGTTTGAAGGAAAAAAGAGAGAGATCAATGCCATGGAAGGGCTGGAAGAGTTGAAGGCTCATGTCAATACCATGATATGCATACCGAATGATAAAGTCCTGGAACTTATTGAAGAAGAAACCCCTTTTACCGATGCTTTCAAAGTGACAGATGACATTATCGCAAGCACAGTGAGAAACATCACGCGGATTATCACAGAGCCAGGGCTGATCAACCTGGATTTTGCTGACTTGCGGACGATCATGAATATTAAAGGGGAGTCGGTCCTGAGCTTTGGCGAAGGCCGTGGCAAAAACAAAGCGATGAATGCCGTTGATGCTGCGCTTACGAGCGTTCTCATCGATGAGAAGACTATACGGGGAGCCAAGGGACTTCTGCTGAGCGTCACAGGAGGCGAAGATCTGACTCTTTTTGAAGTCAACAATGCGGTAAAAAAGTTTAAAGAAATGATTCATCCGGACGCAAACATCATTTTTGGCGCGAATATCGACAAATCCATCAAAGACAGGGTGTATATGTCCATGATCGCGACCGGCATCGATCCTTTTAAGTCCCAGATAGAAAAGATGGACTTTGATGAAGATTTTCCTTCTCAGGACGATGCTTTTGCCAAAAGAGATACCTGCGACATCAAGTTTGAGCCGGATACGCTTTTCGCGCAGCAGAAGGAGCACGAGGACCTGGAAATACCGACATTTATCAGGAAAAAAAGGCTTCTCTACGGCACGCCGCTTTATACAAGCGAAGAATAAAGAAAATTTGAAATGTGAAATGAAGGATATCCGGTCATCAGTATATCAGGTTATCAGGTTTTCATCCTGATCTTCTGATGTCCTGATATCCTTTTCTTTTTCTTCTTGTATCAGTCCCGCCTGTTTCAGGCTTTTTATCTGCCTTTCAAAGAGGTAGTAATTAAACTTGTCAAAAGAAAACTGGTGTTTCCAGCGATAAAGCAGAAAGTAGCAAAGCGGGCTATAGCGGGCGTGCATGAGGGTATCAATAAGGAGATGTCCGGCCATGGCGATGGCGAGCGGCGCCAGAAAACTCCACCACAGCGACAAGGCGGTTAAGACGAACACGATTTCCCAGGCGTGAAAAACAAGATAAAGCTTGCGCGACACAACAAAGTGACCGTGAAGGAAAGAGAGGAGATTCCATCTGTCAAGGTGAAGAAAATAGTCAATAAAGTGGTCCGTATCTATAAGGATACCTCCGATAAAGGCCATAACAAGCCAGCTTGTTTTCTGCGAAAAAAAGAGCAGGCTGAGAGCAATAAAAAGGGTCACAACAAAATGGAGAGACAGATCAACGATGAGGCGCCTTGTGACCTTCAGGTTAAAGCCCGGTATATGTATAATCTTATCCATAACTTTTAAAGATAAAATTCGAAACCTTAAATCCTAAATTCTAAACAAATCATAAATCCAAAAAAAGAAGGAATGCGTTTTTGCCCACAGAATTTCATTCTTCGCGTTTATTCGTGGTTATATTTTATCATAATTTTAGCGAAGCGTTCCTTTTAAAC
>JAFGJP010000004.1 GCA_016929035.1 Candidatus Auribacterota bacterium
CTCTGTGTCTTTGCGTCACTGTGGCTAGATTTCAAAATATCGTGCGCCACGTGAGTCCCGCGTGAGCGGCTTTACTCCGTTCTACGTGACAACGTGGTTACGGAAAAGCACACATTGAACAGGTCAACACGCATATTTCATGTTCCCTCGAAAACGGGGAACAAATCGGGCATACCCCTGCAGCATGATTAAATCGTGTAACGATTGAATCAGCCGGCGCTTCGTGTGGATATTTCATGATATTCATGAAATATCCAGGTTAACTGAATTTGCCAGCTACCTTCACACAGTTGTATCCTGCGTTCTTTGCCTGAAAAAGCGTCTTGCCTGCAGAAGAAAGCAGCTCTTCATAATTCTCCCGCCCAAAGCGGGGATACCAGCTGATTCCAATGCTGAGGGTAACATGAAACTCAACTCCCTTTGAACGGAACATATGGGAGCGGACATTTTCAAGAATCTTTTCTGCAACGACAGACGCGTTTTCCATAGGTGTTTCAGGAAGAATCACCAAAAACTCATCTCCGCTGTACCGGCCTATGATATCAACTTTTCTTAAGGTCTGCTTCATCATTGAGGAGACTTTCTGGATAACAAGATCTCCTGTATCTTTGCCGTGAACGCGGTTGATTTCGCTAAAATGGTCAATGTCAATAAGCAAAACAGATAGGGGGCGGTTATACCTCTTGGCTCTGTCATTCTCCTCTTCAAGCTTTTTAACGGTAAAGCGCCTGTTGGAAAGATGTGTCAGCTGGTCATAGAGGCTGAGGTCTTTTGCTTCTGACTGGGAGTCTTTGAGCTTCTTGCTTAGCTCTTCGAGATTTTTTTTCATTTCAAATATCTTAAAATTCTTTTCAACAATGATCGGCAAGATCTCATCAAAAGCAATATCGACGATAACAACATCCTCGGCTCCTGATCTGAGCGCATCAACGATGATTCCCTGACTCTGATAATCGATCATCAGGATAAACGGCAGCAAGAGATTTCTTTTTCGTATAATCTTGAGGATTTCCAGCCCAGTCAGGTTCGGCATATAATAATCGCAAAGGATCATATCAAAGGATGTATTTTCACATCGGGCAAGAGCTTCTGCGCTTCCCGTAGCATGAACAAACTCAATAGGCCCAAAAGATCTCTGAAGAGACTCTTCGGCCTTTTTCGTCTGCTTAACGCTCGACATGATAAATAAAATTTTTTTAGGAGAGTCGTCCATCCTTCAGACCTTAACAAAATTATAAAGGCACGCTTCTTGAAAAGAAAGAGGAAAATTCAGACTTTCTCGTGATTCGTGGTTCAAAAAATGAGAGCAAGGGACAATGAACATAGATCTGCCACAGAGTCACGAATCACCTTGTGCAAGTCATGAAAACAAAAGAAGCCTGTCCTTTTTGGGCAGGCTTCTTTTGTCCTGATTTTCTGTTTATGAAAGATGCTTGTTGATCAGCTTTGTCATCTCAAACATAGAGACTTTGGCTTTCCCGCCAAAAACAGCTTTCAAATTTGCGTCAGCATTGATCATTCTCTTATTGACGCTATCCTGGAGCTTGTTCTTTTTAATATAGTTCCAGACTTTCTTGACGACTTCTGTTCTTGGGATTGGTTTTGATCCAACGACAGCTGCCAATTTATCGCTGGGGGTCATGGGTTTCATAAACTGCGGGTTGGGTTTTCTTTTTGCTTTTTTCTTTGCCACTTTTTTCTTTGCTTTTTTCTTTGCCACTTTTTTCACCTTCTTTTTCGCTTTCTTTGCCTTCTTAGCCATAACTCCTCCTTTTTTTTATGGCGCTTTTGGCCAATTGGTTTTTCTAAACACCTCCTTCTTAAAACATCATTTTATCTCTATTTTCCTGATTTTTCTAGATAATTTTTCAAAAAAAAGCACTTTTTTTCCTCTCATATCTTTCCAAAAAATATGATAATGGCTGCTCCGGCCAGCATGACCGTCGCTCCAGCCAGCCTTAATTTGAAGTGGGTTTCGCGAAAAACAAGCTTTCCGAGAATCAGGCTTATAAGAATCGAGAGCCTTTTTATAGAAATAAAGTAAACGACTTCCACGAGAATGATACCGCCAAAATGAAAGATATAGTGCAGAACATCAATAAAAACCAAGGGGGAAAGGGCGGAATACCGCTTGATCGGCTCTCTTAATCCGCATCTTTTTTTCATGAAATACAGAGTAAAAATCAATGCGCCCATAGCCCTGTAAGAGACCATGGCCACAGCCGGAGATGACTCCTGGATGACCCGCTTCCCCATGGGAGCCGTAAAGCTGAATATCAGGGAAACGAGAAGCATAAGAAGGCTTCCTCTTTCTCTGAACAAGCTCCGGAGGGGCAAAAAAATATCTCCCATTCCTTTTTCCAAGTAGAGCACATAGGACCCGCCGCAGACAAGGCCGATCCCGAAAACTCCCAGAAATGTGACCGTCTCTCCCAGAAAAAGAGCGCCTGCAAACAGAAGAAAAACAGGCGTAAACGACAGGAAAGGGACCGTGAGCGAGAGAGGCGAAATCTTTATCGCTTTCAGGTAAAGCAGAGCCGCGGTCAGCTCGAGAGGCTGTGCCAGAAAAAGGAAAAAAAAGAACCTGCCCGAGAGAGCCGGAATCGGTGCAA
>JAFGJP010000284.1 GCA_016929035.1 Candidatus Auribacterota bacterium
ATGAGGCCGAGAGGACAGAGCTTTCGGATAAGGACGCTCAAATCTTCATCCAGCCGCGTGGAGTGAAACCCTGTGATCAGAAATGAGCCGGCTACTTTTATGATATCTTTATCGATCATCTTTTTTCCCGGCGGGCGATAAGCCCGCCCCAAAAACCTTTTTCTCTGTGTCCTCTGTGGTTAATCCTATAATCATCCGTCCCGAGTCTCTTCGCCACGTGAGTCACGCACCACGTGCCAACGTGGTCATGTGAAGGGACTCCTTATTCTCCGAATAGCGCGCTCCCTATTCGTACAATATTGGCTCCTTCTTCAATGGCTACCGTGAAGTCATGGCTCATTCCCATGGAAAGAATCCTCAACCGCTCGCTCCCGAGCCTGTGATTGCACCGCTGCTTCAGTTCTCTCAAGACGCGAAAATACTTTCTTGAATCTTCAGGATCTTCGCTGTACGGAGGCATCGTCATGAGCCCCTGGACATCGATATGCTGAAGATAAATCAAAACGTTTAAAAGAGAATCGAGCTCTTCCGGCGAAACTCCGGATTTTGTTTCTTCTCCTGAAGCGTTGACCTGAATCAAAACAGGCATCTTTTTATCCATCTGAGCAGCCATATTGTCCAGCTTTCTCGCGAGCTTTTCGCTGTCTACCGTCTGTATGCTGGTGAAAACGCTTACCGCTTTGCCCGCCTTGTTTGACTGGAGATGGCCGATCATGTGCCAACGGATATCCGGGAATTCATTTAATAGAAAAAAAGACTTTCTTTCTGCATCCTGGACACGGTTTTCTCCGAAGTCCCGGTGTCCAAGATTGAGAAGGACTTGCATCTTTTCAAGGCCGGCGTACTTGCTCGCCGCGACGAGAAGGCAGTCATTTTCCGGCCGACCGGACCGTGCAAGCAAAGACATTATGGTTTCTTTAACGCGTCTGTAGTTTTCCTGTATGGAAGACATGGTTATTCTTTTAGCCCGCCGAACATTTCGAAGAGAGTTTCTTCATCTCCATTTGCAATCTTATACTGTATATAAAATCTTTTCAAGCTTCCGAATTTCAGCTTCACGTTTGTCTTTCGCGAAAGTGATTTTCTTATCTGTTTCATAAGATTTTTTATATCCGCGCTTAAGGGCATCGTCCTCTTCTGCAGACTTGTTCCGGGCTTTGGAACAACAGGGTTGAAAGATAGCTTGACCCGCATGTCATCCGGTACTTTATTGAGAAATTTTTCAAGACAGGTTACGTCCTCCCTGGAGCGCATGCCTTCGCATCCTGTAAGAAAATACATCTTGACCTGCCGGAACCCGGCAGACCTTGCATCCTCAAGGCACCGGAAGATCTCTGCATCAGCTATTTTTTTTCCCATCCTTTCCCTGTCATCTTCGCCCGGGACCTCCGGAGCGATCGTGAAGCTTCTTTGACGGCAGGCTCTGAGAAGCTGAAAAAATTCTTTATCTGTTCCGGCAGCTCTTATGGATGAAAGCGATACAGCTTTCCCTTTGCGGCAGAAATTTTCAAGGATGCGCTTGATATCGGGATGCCTGTTCGGAACAGGTGCGACAAGCCCGATGCTCTGCACCTTTCCTGGATGACGGCTCTCAACGTCATCAAAAACTTCAAAAACATCCTCAGCCCTTCTCCAGGATACGTGGGGATACAAATGCCCGGTTGTACAAAAGCGGCACCTGAAAGGGCACCCTCTCCCGATCTCCATGAGATACATCCTGCTGAACTCTGTATCCCTGGCGAGGTAGAGGCTCTGCTCAAAAATGTTTAATGGAAAAGATATGTTCTCCTCCTTTGCCTCTCCTGGGATAAAGATGCCTTTTATAGACTCAAGCTTTTTTAGGATGCTCTGCCTGCTCAGGTTCTTATCACTGAAAATCTCCTGAAGTTCTTTTTTTTCCTCATTCCCCATATATCCGAGATAAAGGGCATCCGCTATGCGGGACAGGACCTTCGGCGCGATGGTCACAAAAGAACCTCCGGCAAGAATAAAAGGACTCTTTCTTTTTTTTCGGTCAGGCTCTATCCCTGCTCTCCTGAGAATGTGCATCAGGTTCAGGCTGTCTTCCTCGTAACTCACCGTCGCAAGGATAATCCGCATACGGCCCAGATCAAACCCTCTTTCAAGGGATCTGACCTGCTTTCCCTTCATGCTTTCAAGGCAAAATCTTTCAAGGGTCGTCCCGCTTCCTTCGCCGACAAGCCGGCAAAGCGCGTGAAAGCCCAGGTTGCTCATGCCAAAAAAATACGCGTTAGGGTAAAGGGAGGCAACGGGCAGGCCGCCGCACGACAGAGGATATAAAGCGCACTCCTGAGAAAGGTCAGGAGCAGAAGAAGAACTCAAAATGGAGCGCATTAATGAAGAATTTTCTTTGAATCATCAAGAAAAATTCCCTTGAGATTCATCTTCAAAGCCTCGGGGTTCGAAGCTTTGGACATTCCATCTTCTTCGGATATCTTGTTTTCCTGTATCAATACCAGAATGCTCTGGTTAAATGTCTGCATCCCGTCTTCTTTTCCTGTCTCAACGGCCTTGTTCAGCTTGTCGAACTTGTTTTCCCTGATGAATTTCTTCACAATGGGTGTTCCACGGAGGATCTCAACAGCAGGAATAAGTCCCTGCCTATCGATTGTCGGGATGAGCCGCTGGCAGACAATGGCCACAACGTTCGTGGACAGCTG
>JAFGJP010000285.1 GCA_016929035.1 Candidatus Auribacterota bacterium
AAAGTGCCGGTGTCCTGAAGGCTTTCCCGTATGCCGGTGCGGGGGGGATCCGCTTGTGAAGATCTTGACTCCCCGCCCCATAGTTCCAGGCGCTCAGGAAGTCGAAAAAAATCCCAGGTCAAGAAGCGCGAAGCTCAGAGCGGCAGAAAAAACAGGAGGAGAAAATTGAAGTTTTTTTTCAAAAAGAACAAGAAAAAATATTTGAAAAGAGTTGTTGTTCGGGAAATGGTCTTTACCATCAAGAGCATCAGCATTCTCCTTGTCATCGGTTTTCTGACCTTTCTTTATGCTTATCAAAGCGTCTACATCCTCAGATCGGGCTACCGGATCAAGGTCAAACAGGAGAAGCTTGAAGAGCTGGACCAGAAGATCCTTAACCTGAAAGTGATCATATCCAAAATCGAATCGCCTTCTTTTGTCAAAAAGAGAATTCAGCAGAGCGGATTGACCCTTAAACCTTGTGACGAAGAAAGCATAGTCCGGATCGAACATGAAAAAACAAAAATATGAATCGATAGATGTCCGCATCTTTGTCTTTTTGGCAATTTTTGCCGTTTTGTATACAGGTCTTGTTGTCCGCCTGTATGATCTGCAGATCAATAAAAGATATTTATCCAAGCTGGAAAAATCACGGGGCAGGAGAGGCGTACGCAAAGATATCATCCCGCAAAGAGGCATGGTTTCCGACTGCAAGGGTAATATTCTCGCCATCAGCCGTAAAGTCAAATCCATGTATTGCGTGCCTTCTTTGGTGAAAGATAAGGAAAAGACAGCGGACATCCTTTCGAATATTACAGGAGTCGAGCACGATTTTATCCTCTCAAGATTAGAAAAGAAAGCGCACTTTGCCTGGCTGAAAAGAAAGCTCGAAGACGAAGAGCATGCGTATATCGAAAGCATGGAACTTCCGGGAATCGGGTTCCGGGAAGAATACCACAGGTTCTATCCCAAAGGCGAAACGTTTTGTCATGTCCTGGGATTTGTCAATATTGATAATCAGGGCATCGACGGGCTTGAGTGGCTCATGGAAAAAGAGCTGAGCGGAATAAAAGGAACTATGATCTGCGAGCTTGACGCGCAGGGGCAAGAGATCTGCTCCTATACTGTCGTGGAAAAGTCGCCGCGGACAGGCAACAACATTACTTTGACTCTGGATGAAGTCATTCAGGAAATCGTCAATGAAGAGATCGATAAGGTGATGGAAAAGCACGACCCTCTCGGAGCCGTAGCGATTGTCATGGAATCTCAGACTGGAAAGATTCTTGCCATGTGCTCACGGCCTTCGTTTGATCCGGCGAACCCAGGACGTTATGAAGCCGAAGAGCGGCGAAACAGGTGTATCACGGATATGTATGAGCCTGGCTCGGTGTTTAAGATCATCACAACATCAGCCGCTGTCAATGAGGGGATTGTCAACATGGGCGATGTGTTTTTCTGTGAAAACGGCGCTTATCGGGTTGCCCGGCATACGCTTCATGACAGTCATCCCTACGGAGACCTCACCGTTAAGCAGATCATATCGAAGTCCAGCAATATCGGCGCTTCAAAGATTGCCGAGCTTGTCGAGGATGAAGTCTTTTATAACTATATCCGGAATTTTGGCTTTGGAAGCCCGACCGGGATCAAGCTCCCTGGCGAAGCCGGAGGTTTTGTCAGGGAGCCGAATTTGTGGTCGCGGCTCTCCAAGCCTTCGCTGGCCATGGGACATGAAATTCTTGTCACGCCGCTTCAGTTGATTGCAGCGGTGAATGTCATAGCCAGCGGCGGGTACTTCATCGAACCGGCGGTCATCGAGAAAATTGAGTCGCCGGAGGGAGAAGTCCTTTATCAGCTTGAAAAAAGTCACTTCAGGCAGGTCCTTTCCAGGGAGACTGTCCTCATGATGAAGGAAGCGCTCACGGAAGTTGTGAGCGGACAGGGAACAGCCCGGCGGGCGTCGCTTGAAAAATATACAGTAGCCGGCAAGACAGGAACAGCACAGAAACTCAACGAAAACGGCCGGTACTCTCACTCAAAATTCATTGGTTCCTTTGCCGGATTTATTCCGGCAGAAGACCCATTGATCACTATCCTGGTCATGGTGGATGAACCAAGAAGAAACGGCTATTACGGCGGGACTGTTGCCGCTCCTGCTTTTGCAGGCATTGCAGATAAAGTCTTAAAGTATCTGAATGTGTTTGAAAGAAAAAATGGTCTCTTTGTCACAGCACAGACACCTGGGAAAAGAGGGTAGAGAGCCCTATGGAAAACCTGAAAAAACTTCTCGAAGGATTATCGTTTGATCTCATTTCAGGCAAATCGGATGTTGAGATCTCACAGACGTGCGTTGATTCCAGAAAAGCGAAAAAAGGAAGCCTTTTTTTTGCTCTTCTGGGGCAGAGCAAAGACGGGGCGGAGTATATTGACGATGCTATTAATCGGGGAGCGGCTTGCGTGATTACGGATTCTCCTGAAATAAGACAAAAAGCCTCCCGTTTGAAGATCCCCCAGGGCTTTCCAGTAATTTCTTGCGCTAACGCCAGAGAGCTCATGGGGCAGATCCACAGGAGGTTTTACAGTGACCCGTCCTCTCAAATGGACGTTGTCGGCATCACGGGAACGAACGGCAAAACGACAGCGGTCTATCTTCTGGAGCATATTCTCAAGGCCAATAAGCAAAATCCCGGCGTGATATCAACCATCCGATATTCATTCGGCAACAGGAGCATTCCTGCTGAAATGACGACCCCTGACAGCCCTGATCTTTTCGATCTGCTGTCTCAGATGGTGAAATCCGGATGTGATGTGGCTGTCATGGAAGTCTCTTCTCAGGCTGCTTCTCAGAAAAGGATAAGCGGAGTTCGTTTTAAGCTGAAAGCCTTTACGAATCTTTCTCAGGATCACCTGGATTATCACAGGACCATAGAAGAATATGGTCAGGCAAAAGAATCCTTCCTTTTCAGCAGGGAAAATATCCCGGTTGTCCTGAATATCGATGATTCCTTTGGTAAAAAAATGCATGAAGCGCATCGAAGCCATGTTGAGAGTGTTACCTATTCTGTCCGGAGCGAAGCTGATTTTCAGGCTGTTATCGAGCGGGACGGCTTCCTGCAGGGAAGTTTCATCGTAAAGACATCCGAGGGAGAGGCTGAAGTTCAGACAAAGCTGCAGGGGATATTTAATGTTTACAATATTCTGGCAGGTCTGGCCGCAGCGTCGCTTCTCGGCGTTGAGCTCAACAAAGCTATTGAAGCTGTTCGTACATTTAGTCCGCCTCAGGGTCGCCTGTCGGAGGTCGCGTGCTGGAGCGGGAACGTCATTTATGTTGATTATGCGCACACGCCCGATGCCCTCAAAAGCGTTTTGGAAACGCTTAAATCCCGTCATCCCAGGCAGCTGAGCGTGTGTTTTGGATGCGGCGGCGAGAGAGATAAGGAAAAAAGAGAAAAAATGGGACGGATTGCAGCCGAGATGGCTGATGCGATTTTTATCACAAACGATAATCCAAGACGGGAAGATCCGGACGCGATTATTACCGACATTCTCCGCGGGGCGGATTCTCAAAAGACAGTTGTGGAAAAAGACAGAAGAAAAGCTATAGCCCGCGCGATTGAGTCCATGAAAGAAAATGACATCCTCCTCGTAGCCGGGAAAGGCCATGAGAACTACCAGATCACAGGATCGCAGTATATTCCCTTTAATGATATGGAAGTCGTCACGCAGATATGCAGGGAAATCGAGAAAAAGACAACAAATTAGCCGGGAGAAAAGTGTGTATCATCTGAAAGAAGACGAACTCTTCGATGCTCTGGGAAAAAACGTAAGGCAGGTTTTCAATCCCGGCTTCCGGATATTTTCTTCTCTTTTGACAGATTCAAGACAGATAAAGAAGGACTCGATTTTTGTGGCCATTAAGGGAGAACATTTTGACGGGCATGAATTTATCAAAAAGAGCCTTGAGAACGGAGCAAAAGCTGTCATTTCCGAAAAACCGATGGACCGTGCGCACAAAAATATGTTGAAGAGAAAAAAGGCATTGTTCATTCACGTTTCGGATTCTCTCAAGGCTCTGGCTGCGATTGCCGGGCACAACCGGATGAGAAGCCGAGCGAGGATTATCAGCATAACCGGCTCTAACGGAAAGACAACGACGAAAGATTTCCTGAGCGCTCTTCTCAGTACGCGTTTCAAAACAGTTGCTTCGCAGGCTTCTTTTAACAATCATCTGGGCGTTCCCTTGACTCTTCTCAAGATTTCTCCAGATACCGAATACGCGGTCGTGGAAATGGGAATGAATCACAGGGGAGAACTTCTCAAGCTTGCCGTATTGGCACAGCCGGACGTGGCGGTTGTGACAAACATTGCGGAATCTCACATGGAATTTTTTAAAGGAAAGAAAGATGTCGCCGCAGCGAAAGCGGAGATTTTTAAAGGACTGAAGCCGTCTGGGTATGCTGTCATCAATCGAGATACGCCGTATTACTCTTACCTGAAAAACAAGGCGATGCGCAGGGTGGTTTCCTGCGGAAAGCACCGATCCGCCAGATACAGGGTTACGGAAGTCCGGGACAGAAAAGGAGAATATTCTTTTTTATTCGGCAAAAGGGGAAAGACAAAACGCTATCATCTCGGCATCCCTGGAGAACACAATCTTTGCAATGCTGTGTTGGCGATGACGGTCTGCTGTGAAGAAGGAGTGACGGGTCAGTCTGTGCGGGAAGGGCTCTCCATGATTCGCCTTCCCAAGATGAGGATGGAGATTCATCGTTACAGGGACGGCATAACCGTTATCAACGATGCCTATAACGCTAACCCGTTTTCAACGGACAGGGCGATCGATGCGTTTAGCCGCATGGAACATGGCGGACGGAAAATCATGGTCTTTGCCGACATGCTGGAGCTTGGAAAAAAATCCAGGGAATATCATCAAAAAATAGGGAAGAAAGCGTTGAAGGCGGGAATAGACATTTTTTTCTGTACAGGAAAAAACGCCCGCTATTCGTCTGAAGAATTCAATGCTTCAGCCAGAGACGGAAGAAGGTCCTGCTTCATAGCCAGTAAAACGGCTCTGGCAGAAAGGCTTTCACGGGTCATGAAGAGAGGTGACGCTGTTCTCTTCAAAGGGTCTCGCGGGATGAGATTAGAAAACATTATTAAGATCATCTGGAAAAACGAATCGAAAAAGCAGGATTGATATGCTTTATTTTCTATCATATTTAAAAGATTATTTTTTTGTTTTTAATGTGTTTCGTTATATCACGTTTCGCGCAGCGTTCGCCGCTATGACATCCATGGTCCTGACGCTGTTTCTGGGGCCGTATATCATTAAAAAACTGTATGAAATGAAGATCGGCCAGAACATCCGCAAAGAAGAATGCCCGCCGCTTTATTCGCTTCACAAGAGCAAAGAAGGAACGCCGACCATGGGAGGAGTGCTGATTGTCCTTGTTGTGGTTCTTTCAACGCTTTTATGGGCCGATATCCGCAACGAGTTCATCTTGATCGTGACATTGTCCATTATCTGGTTCGGCGGCATCGGCTTTATTGACGACTATCTGAAACTCAAGCG
>JAFGJP010000286.1 GCA_016929035.1 Candidatus Auribacterota bacterium
AAAATCACAGGAGAGGTTCTTGAAATCGGAGAGATTTTTAAGCATTTTCCAGGAGCTCTTCTCCTGGGGAGAAAACAAGGAGTGCTCCGCACAGATAATCATGTTCATTAACTACAGATGGACACCACGTCAGGTGACACATCTTCGATGAAAATGTGATTATCATGATTCGCCTGCGGCGGAAAAATGACGGGTAAAGATAAGAAAAAGCCCCTTTCATTTTGAAAGGGGCTTTTTCTTGATTGAAATTATTCGACTTCTACCTCGGTTTCTTCTTCGTCAAAGATAAAACTGCAGTCAACCGCACTCAGCACCCCGTTTTCTTCTCTGACGGTGATCTCGACTTTGTCACCTACAGCAAGAGCGTAGTCTTCAACGAATTCCGGAGTAGTTGCTATCGTCTTCCCGTCGACGACAATCGACATGCCGTCTTCTGAAACGATTTCAACTTTTCCTGTTATGACAGACGTTCCCTCGTCCTGCGCTATAAGAGATGCAGGAAGAAACGCCAGTACAAAAATACATACAGCTGCAAGGCACAAAATTTTCTTTGTCATTTTTATCTCCTTGGGTTTAATCGTAGTCTTCCCTTTCGTCTTCATATTCAAAGTCATCTTCGCTTTCATCCTCGTCATCGAGAGACTCCTCCTCGTCATCATAGGAATAATCCTCATCATCATCGTAGCGGCTTTTTTCAGCCTTGACAAGCTTCGGAGGATCGAGGCTGACGACTTCGATGTCTGAATAGCAGTGAGGACACGAAATACTGTCTCCTGTTTCTGTGTACTCATCGATTTCAAGTTTATCCCAGCATCTTGGACACTTGATTTTAATCGTTTTCAACATGATTTCCTCCTATGATATTTTTTTGATACTTCGGCGGCGCGTAAATCTCGTTCTTCAGTGCGGGGTATCAATGCGCCGTTCAGCATCAACCCTGAGCAGGCCCCGGGCATTAGACCGGGGTGCGTCGAATGGGTTAATTTTGGACCATAGCGAATCGATATGGACCTCCTTTCTTTGCCCGGAAAAACAGATTCATTCTATAAGTTCCTGAATCAATGAGGACTTCCGGAGAAATATTTTATGCTGTCTTGTAGTCTTTCAGTTTCCCCAGGTCTTTTTGAAATGCTTCCATGTTTTCAAACTCTGAAAAAATAAAGCGGACTGTCTTAAGGGCGTCAGACTGCATTTTATCATTAACGCGGTAATAGATAAGGTTTCCTGCTCTCTTATCGGAAACAATGCCAAGGAGGCGCAGCCTTACGAGATGCTTGGAGACAGATGGCTGGCTTATATTGAGGATCGAACCGATCTTGTTTACAGATAGCTCGTTATGAAAAAGGAGATTCAGGATCCTTAAACGAGTGTCTTCGCCCAGCGCTTTAAGAATTTGCCGAAGTGCTTTTAGGGTCATATGAATATAACCATATAACTATATACGCATATTATAATCTGCTGTTTTGCCTTTGTCAATAGTTGAGGGGAGAAATCAAAATGAAAAAGTGCCTAAAGTGCCTGAAGTTAAAGGAATGTTGAAAACAAACGAAAACAATAAGCCGTGTTGTCCGCCTGCGCAGAAGACCCCGGATGTAAATCCGGGGACGTGAGTCCCGCGTGAGCGGCGTTACCGCAACGCGGCTTCCCCGTGAGGTGGGACGTTACCCACCAACGGAGGGTTCGCGTCCACGCCGTCAGGACAACGTCCCTTCACGGGATGTCCGTCAAAGGCGGATACGTCCTATGGCGGAAATGCAGTAAAGCGTTTCTGGCTTCGGCGAGATGTCGCAAAGAGGGATTCTGTGCTGGACGGACCTCGCGCGAAGACCGTAGGGCGAAGGCGGATTCCAAGGCACCACGGACGCAAGTCCGTGAGGCTCCATTGGAGACATTATATAACTCGTGCAGTCATAATGAGAAATGGCTGATTATTAAAAAATGGGCCTTCAGTGCTCCTTTAACTTCAAACTAGCGCACTTTTAACTTTAAATTTCTATTCTTTAGGCAGGCCCGGCGGGTTATTTTTCCAGGCATTTCTGAAAAATGTGTTCAGAGGCGCTGTTTCCTTGGCTTTATCAAAGAGAACCTTAACAGGCTCTTCCTCGACAATAAAGAGCTCCACTGATGGGGATGCGTCTGACTTTTTTAAAGAGATTGTAAACGAGGAAAGGACATTACCTGATTTTTGAAGATGCTTTGAAAGGGACTCAAAAACATCTTGAAAAGAAAAAGTGCCTTTTTTAACATGCGTCGTATCCTGGACCATCCTTCCATAGGAGAGCTCAGCGCTTCCATCCTTAAGGATCTCAAGCTTCCATCCATTGGGTGACAGGATGGTTATTTTTGCGCATTCTTCCGCTGAAGGGGCTTCTCCTGCAAAAGAGACAATACTGGCTGAAAGGCAGAGAAAGGCAGTTAAGAGATAGATAAATTTCATTATTTTTAACCTCCTGATTAGCGTTATCTGATTGTGAAAGACACGCGGTAAAGCGAAAAAATACTATCACAATTTTTTTTTATGTCAAAAAATAAAATCTATTTCAAGAACGAGGCAAAAATTTTTTTATTTTGTTTTTTGATCGCGAGGCAGATGTGAAAATGTCTCTCTGACCCAGTACCAGATATTTTCTGAATCCGGCGGAAGGGGCTCGGCAGAATAGAGAGGAATTCCTTTAAAAACACGCGGCATCATTTTTTTGTTTTCTTCGGCACTTTCTTCGCCAGCCCAGTAAAGAATATTATTGAGTTCGTTCTTGATATCAGGAGGAAAGACAAAAGAATTCCTGTAATCTTTAAAGATTTCTCCGAGCAAGCGGGAAGAGAGATTCTGGCTTTGAGTCAATTGTGCAATAAAGCTGTCGTCTAAATGCATAATGCCTGTCAGGAACTCCTTGAATGATCTCATTATAATCTTTTTTTGTTTATATGTAAACATTATTTATCAATCCTGAAAAATCATTCAGAATGGGTCCAGTCGTCTTTTAAACGGGCTTGTCATTTCGAAATTTCTTGTTTCCGTCATGCGGTGAAAAAAAGAACGGACAAAATAGGATGAAGGGGCGTCGTTCTGCCATTTGGGCGGCGGACCAGAGGATTTTGTAAGGATCAGGTTCCCTGTCATGGGATAAAACTGAAGGGGAAATCCGCGGCTGATGCCGCTTGTCTGCACGTGGCCGATAAAGTCTGTGGAGAGAGTGTAGTTGTTCCACATGAAATTTGAAAAAGACATCTGCCTGAATATCGGAGATTTTCTATTTTTTTTGATGCGTGCGTCAAAATCCCCAGTTGTAAGGAGGTACTCGACATGCGTACCGAGAAAATCGACCTTCACGCTGCGGAAAGCGTTTTTGACGGAAGAGGACATGTCGTAGACGATTTTGCCTTTGAGAAACTGCTTGGCAACAAAATCGTCTGTGACAAGCAGGAGCCAGCCGCTCACGTCCTGTCCGGATTGAGAAAAATAGGATTCTGGAACGTAATAGTGGCAAAACCCGAATGATCCTGAATAATGGCCAGTTATAAATGTTTCGCTGTTCGAAGTGTTCTGCAATGAAAGACTGTCTCCAAAAGACAAAGTGCAGCTCAGCAAAAGGACAATGAAAGTCAGGACAATTTGTTTCATCGCTTCTTTCCCTCGTCCCTCGGGGGTGGGAAAAGAAAGAAGGAAGCGGTTTGAAAAATCACAAGAAAAGACTGTTTCTTCTTTTCATGAATCCCACCCCAAAGAGAGATGGTCAAATTCAGTGATTTTTGAAACCTGAATTTTTTTCTTGTGCTTTCACACTTTATTTTAGTATATTTTTTAAAAAAAGTAAATAGATAATTATTATTATAACTGCTTAAAATAAAGAAAGTTATAACACATTTTAAAATATAACGTCAATAAAATATATAACATTTTTAATTATTTGTGTTATTTTTAACGTATAAAACCACAGTGATTCAATTTTAAAAACAGTGAAATTGTGTAAATAAACGCATTTTTTGGATCAGAGGGATTGTCAAGATATATTCTTGAAAGAAAAACTCAACAACTTGTCTTTATTAATCCTTAAATGGCTGGATTTTTTCGGATAAAAATCCTAAAATGTCTTGGAAAATGCAAGCACAATCTCTTAAAGTTCTTTTAGTCGAGGATTCTCACCTGCACGCTCAGGTTGCTCAGAAGCTCTTGAATGACATTCAGGATGAAAATTTTCAAATTGAATGGGCCAGCAGCCTTTCCCAAGGGCTTGAATACCTGAAAAAAGCGTATTTTGATGTTATTTTACTTGATCTGACCCTTCCTGACAGCCGGGGCCTTGATACATTCGCCAGGCTTTGCGCGTCTGTTCCGGAGATCCCGATTATTGTTCTCAGCGGATTGGATGACAAGAAAATCGCCATAGACGCTGTAAAGCAGGGCGCGCAGGATTACATTGTCAAAGGCGAAATGTATGGCGAGCTTCTCGTGAGGGCTATTCACTATGCTATCGAGCGAAAAAAGATGGAAGGGGAGCTGAAAAGAACCCTGGAAGAACTTAAGCGCTCCAACGAAGAACTGGAGCAGTTCGCGTACGTGGCTTCGCATGACCTGCAGGAGCCTCTTCGCATGGTTGGCAGCTATGTTCAGTTGCTTGAAAAACGCTATAAGGGAAAACTGGATTCAAACGCCGATGACTTTATCGCGTTCGCTGTTGACGGTGTCAGCCGCATGCAGGGCCTGATAAGCGATCTCCTGAAATATTCGCGGGTAGGAACGCGCGGGAAAGATTTTCGCCTCGTCGATGTTCAGTCGCTTCTCAAGCAGGCGATGGATAATCTGCAGGTGGCCTTAAAGGAATGCGGAGCAGAAGTGACATACGAAAACCTTCCGGAAGTCATGGCTGATGATGTTCAGCTGATCCAGCTCCTGCAAAACCTCATCGGGAACGCTGTAAAATTTAAAAGCGGTAAACCTCCCCGGATACACGTTTATGCGGAAAAAAAGAGAAGCGAATGGGTGTTTTGCGTGGAGGATAACGGCATCGGAATCGATCTCAAGCATGGAGAAAGGATATTTAAGATCTTCCAGCGTCTTCATACGCGGGAAGAATATCAGGGAACCGGAATCGGCCTTGCTGTTTGTAAAAGGATCGTGGAAAGGCATGGCGGACGGATCTGGGTCGAGTCTCAAAAAGGTGAAGGCTCATCGTTTTTTTTCACACTGCCTTCAGAAGGAACATCAAGCCCGACGCAATAAGGAGAAGGACCATGGGACATTCAGAAGATATCAGGCCGGTTAATATTCTGCTGATTGAAGACAATCCCGGAGATGTGCGGCTGATCAAAGAAACGTTCAGCGAAGATAAATTCTACAACAGGCTTTTTGTTGCAAAAGACGGGGAAGAGGCAATGAATTTTCTGCGCAGGAAAGAGCCTTTTCCGGATGTCCCTCGTCCGGACATCATCCTTCTTGACCTTAACCTTCCAAAAATGAACGGGCACGAGGTTCTCTCGGAGATAAAAAGCGATCCGGACCTGAAGACCATCCCTGTAGTCATTTTGACAACGTCAGATGCTGAACAGGATATACAGAAAACCTATGAGAAGCATGTCAACTGCTACATTACCAAGCCTGTTGATCTTAACCAGTTCATACGAGTCGTCAAGGGGATTGAAGATTTCTGGCTGACTATGGTCAAGCTGCCTAAAAAAGAAAGTTGAAAGCGGAAGACTGGAAAGCTAAAATTTTTTCCTGAAGAACGTGGAGGCTTATCAATGAGATACAAATTTTTATTGAGGATCTTTTTTGTGGTCATTTCTCTTATGGTATTATGTGGCTGTTCGTCATCTCCGAAAGTGAATCCTTCAAAGATCGCCTACATGGAGATTTTTATTCCTTCTCAGTTTGTTCCTGAAGAAAAAGCAATAGAGATACAGAATATTAACTTTGATGTTTTCATAGACGGCAAGATCTTCGGGCAGAGGCTTCAGCTTGAAAAGTCCGGCTTTGGCCGCCTTTACACATTGCTCAATCCCTATCGGGGCCACCGTTTCGGATCACGCTCCCTGAGCGATACGGCGATACCCTTTCCTCAGGGATGGCATGAGATCACGGTTGTCATGAGGCAGGAGGGCAAAGAATTTTTTGTGCCCCTTCGCCTGACAGGAAAAAAGACCTCGAGTTAT
>JAFGJP010000005.1 GCA_016929035.1 Candidatus Auribacterota bacterium
AGACAAAAAAACACAACGCTAAAAAGGATATCAGATCATCAGGATAACAGGCAATCAGGGAAAACACCTGATAACCGGACATTCTGATACCCGCTGCCTGATACCCTGATTAAATTTTTTTATTTCACCCTTTAAATTGTCTTTTTTTCCCTTCTATCTTCTCTCTTCTTGATTCTCGCCTCTTTTCTTATTGTCACAACTCAGGTTATATGATACAAAAAGGAACGATTGCAAGGTGACCTTATGCCCAGCCATATTGATTGTTTGAAAGGCAAAACAGCTCTTGTCACAGGAGGAGCAAAGCGTATCGGACGCGCGCTCTCGCTTGCTCTGGCTGGGAGAGGCGTCAACGTTATTATCCATTACCACCGTTCCTCCGGTGAGGCTGAAAAGACACTTTCTGATGTCAGACAGCTAGGCGTCAGCGCATGGAAAATACGAGCGGAGCTTTCCAGCACACCCCAGGTGCAGAAGCTGATTCCCCGGGCAAAGGCCAAAGCCGGAAGAATAGACTTCCTTATCAACAATGCATCTGTTTTTACCGGGTCCCGGCTGAAAAACTTTACGGTGAAAGAATTTTCCCGGACATTCCACGTGAACGCCCTTGCGCCTTTTATTCTCACGCGGAATTTTGCCATGCATATGCGAAAAGGCGCTGTTGTAAACCTTCTTGACAGCCGCATCAAAGGCCTGGATTTGGGACATGTTTCCTACGGCTTGAGCAAAAAAACCTTGCGCGACATGACACGTCTTCTCGCTGTGGAACTCGCCCCGCGGATCAGGGTCAACGGTATTGCTCCCGGAATCATTCTTCCTCCAAAAGGAAAAAGCCGGTCCTCCATGCGTAACATTCTTTCCAGGAACCTGATGAACGCACCGGGAAGGGTCTCTGATATCACGGAGGCTGTCTGCTTCCTTCTGGCTAATCCTTTTATAACAGGAGAGATCCTCTTTGTCGACGGAGGAGAAAAACTGAAGGGGCTGCTTTATGGCAAAAGAAAAGAATAAGCTTGATAAAATTCACATGCGCGACCTTTCGCTCCGCTGCATCATCGGCGTCAATGATGAAGAGCGAAGGGAAAAGCAGGACGTCAGCATCAATGTCACCCTGTACATCGATTTACAAAAGGCCTGCCTGAGCGATTCCCTCGCTGACTCTGTCGATTACAAGGCCATAAAAAAACGCATCATCGAAGAAGTGGAAGGCTCTTCCTGTCAGCTCTTGGAAAGTCTGGCAGAAAAGACCGCATCTCTCTGCCTGGAAGAAAAAAGGGTCAGGAAAGTCAGGGTCACGGTTGACAAGCCGGGTGCTCTCCGCTTCTGCCGCTCTGTCGCTGTTGAAATTATACGAAAAAGATCATAATGAAATCGTCTCTCTCCAGAGCTTTTGTCGGCGTAGGCAGCAACATCTCGCCAAGACAAAACATCCCTGCTGGTCTTGAACTTCTTCAGCTCCATGTCCTTCTGTCCAGGACATCGACGTTTTACGTGACAAAGCCTCTGGGACATGAAGGCCAGAACGACTATCTCAACGGTGTGTGGGAAATATATACAGACAGGACACCGGAGGAACTCAAAACAGAAATCCTGAGAAATATCGAAGACCTCTTAGGCCGTGTAAGGAATAAAGATAAATTTTGTTCACGCACAATAGACCTCGACCTTCTTCTTTTTGACGATCTCATTATCCATAAACCCGGGCTCCATATCCCTGATCCTGCTATCTATGAACGGCCGTTTATCGCTTTTCCTCTTCATGAGCTGGAATCTGAGCTTGTTCTCCCGGATACAGGAGCGCGGCTGAATGATCTGATTCCGTCAATGAGCAAAGAGGGTCTCCGTCCTGACAGTGAATTGACGGAGATTCTGCGAACATGGATCTCTGATCGCCGGAGCAAGGATCTCTGGGAGAATGAATATGCCCGCCTCCAGGGCATCTGTCTGGACGCAAGAGAAGACGCTCCCGCCTGCGTCGGTCTTTTCCTTGACCTTCTGAAATCAAGAAACGTGAAAAAATCTTCATTTCATGTCCTTGATGCAGGCTGCGGAAAAGGGCGGGTCGGGTTGCACCTGGCCAAACAGGACTTCAGGGTCACAGGCATGGACTTTTCTTTAACCGCCTTAAGAGATTTTTGCAAGGCTGCCAGGGAATGGAACCTGGATCGATTCATCACCCTGATCGAACAGGATCTTTCTCAGCCATGGCTGGTATTAGACAGTCTTTTTGACGCTGTCTTCGCCATAACCGTTATTGATAATTTCCCGCACCAGGATCAGAGAGAACAATTCGTGCGGGAAGCCCGGAGAGTGCTCAAGCCCAGGGGACTTCTCGTTATACAATATTATACGGAAGTTGACGGGTATTACGGCAGCCTCCTGCAGCAATCCCCCCGGAAACAGGAGGGGCTTGTCTCTGATCCGTTCAACAGCATGACATTCAGGATCTATTCAGACCAGGAGATCCGGTCCCTGCTGCAGTCCGGCTTCTCTCTTATCAAAACGCACACCCTGAATTCTTCCAGCATCAAGTACGGAAAAGCGTACAGCCGGACATCGCGTATCGTTATCTTTGAGAAAAAACCGTAAGCCGTAAGAAGCAGGATCCTCTGACTGGACTCAGGATAAACTTCTGGACGTCGTCACTGCGGGGAATGCACGCCAGCCAGCCATTGCTGGCGAGGTCTCGCCTATGGCGGAAAGCAACCTCCGAAATAGTGATAAGTAATCTGGGTTCTTATTCTACTTCGGGTGGCGGATGCGTTCACAAGCAGGCCGTCCCATGTGAGCCGCGTTCCACGTGACAACGTGGTCACGGGAGAGCGACCGGAGAGGGCACGGTTCCCCTGCGCTGAGTTTTCGACAGAAAACTGCTGGGGAGAGCGGAGGGAGCGAGCCGAGTGCAGGCTTGCCTCGCCGGGGCAAGACAAACGTCCCTGAAGTGAACATGTCCCGCCAGGACACGCAAAGGTTCATAGATATCTTTTTTACTGTCTTCGAAGAGGGACTCTGTTCTGGAGGGCTTTTTCGATGCTCTGCGTGCTGACAAAATCCAGCGTCGCTCCGTAAGGGATGCCGAAGCCGATGCGCGAGAGCTGAATATCACCTTTGTCCCTGAACATATCCAGGATATAATCCGCTGTTGCTTCGCCTTCCACGTCCGCACTTGTGGCGATGATGATCTCAGTTATGCTTTCTTTCTCCACGCGGTCTTTGAGCGATTTCAGGTTCAGCTCGTCCGGGCCGATGCCGTCGAGGGGGGAAAGCTTGCCTCCGAGGATATGATAGCGCCCCTTGAACTTCGACGACTTTTCAAAAAGAGCCGTATCTCTCGGCTGCTCGACAAGGCAAAGAAGGCGGCCGTCTCTTTCTTTATCCTGGCAAATCCCACATAAAGAGGCTTCAGCATAGTTGCCGCAAAGAGAACACCTGTGGATTGACTTTTCCATTTCAAGAATATCTCCGGCAAAGTCTCTCAGGGATTTTCCCGGAAGGTCGAGAAGATGGATCACCGCCCGCTCAGCCGATTTCCTTCCCATTCCGGGAAGCGAGCTCAACCAATCAATGACTTTTTGCATTTTTTTAGGATACATAAAAAATAAATTAAAAATGAAAAGTGAAAAATTAAAAATAAGCAAAGAGGTTCCGCATTCGCGGAAACAATTATTATTTATTAAACCACGAAAAAACACGAATAAAAGAATTCTTTTAATATTTATCATTCATTCGTGTTTTATTTAAAATATTTGTGCAGAGCACACCTTAACTTTTAATTTTTCACTTTAAACTTTTAACTTCAAAAGCCCAGTCCCGGCGGAAGCCCCATGCTTCCGGCAACCTGACCCATTTCTTTCTCAAGGTTTTCTTTGACTTTTGATATGGCCTGATTGAAAGCAGAAACAATCAGGTCTTCCAGGCCTTCCTTGTCATCAGCCGATATCGCTTCCGCGTCAATGCTGAGCTCCTTCACTTCGAAACTTCCTGTCATTACAAGCCGGACAGCTCCTCCTCCTGCCGTGACTTCGAACTCTTTCTCATTAAAACTGCTCTGAATATCGTTCATCTTCTGCTGCAGCTTTTGAGCCTGCTTGAGCATTTTATTCATGTTCATTTTTTTATTCTCCCCTTCCTGTTTTCTCCGGTTCCTTGAACCCGACGATTTTTCCATTAAACAGATCAAGGCTTTCACGAATAACCTCATTTTCCTTAATCAGCTTCTTGATCTTCTCTTTGGGGTCATAAGGCTTTGAGGCAAAAAGGTCGTCATCCTTTTTCTTGATGCTGTCCGGCACCATCTGGATTTTAAGCTGCAGGTTTGTCTTGAAAAAAGATGAAAGCTCTTTCTCGATGAATTCAATGTTCGTCGGCTGATTGAGGAGATCCAGCTGAAAAACGCTGCTCTCTTCAAACTGGATCAGGACCGTGTTTCCTTCCACTCCTGCGATCCGGCCCTCCTGGAGATGGGTTTTGATCAGGTGCTTGTTTTTCTTTTCAAGAACATAAAGGAAGTCTTTCCACTTGTCCTGCAACTGCTCAAGCGTTGGCTTGATGACTTCCTTATGAAAATTTTTCTCATCAGCGGAAAGCTTCCTGTCACTGCTCTGGCCGACGACAGGAGAAGACGTTATTTCCGGAGCATTTTCAAAAGCTTTTTTCAGAGAATGTAGCTCTTTCATGACATGCTCTATCGGGACAGATGTTCCGGAATGGGCCATTTTTACGATCATGATCTCCACGTAGACATAAGGCGAAGGCGAATTTTTTATCCGGCCTTCAACTCCGGCCAGAAGCTCCATAATATAGATGAC
>JAFGJP010000048.1 GCA_016929035.1 Candidatus Auribacterota bacterium
AAGGCCACAGCCTCAAAATATCCGCAAGCGTACTTGCAGCAGTACGTTGAGGACGATTTTGAGGCGAGAACGCAGTCTTTGTCTTTTGCAGCCAAACGGAATAGAAAGCAGTTTTTAGAGGTGCCATAAAAGAATCAGGGGTTATACAGCATCCTTAAAGGCAGGAAGGGTGAAATGAAATGTGGAACCCTTTCCGATTTTTGATTCCACCCAAATCTGGCAATCGTATGTGTTGAGGATGTGCTTGATAAGAGAAAGGCCTATGCCGATCCCCTCGATAGCTCCTGTAAAATACCGCTCGACCTGGTAAAACTTCTTGAAAATATTTTCAAATTCTTCATGGGGAATGCCGGGCCCGTTGTCTGTAATAGAAACCTGGAAGTGATTTTCATTTTCCTTGATGATCTTGATGGTGATCCTGGCCGTTTCCTTGTCGTTGAATTTGATTCCGTTATCAAGAAGGTTTTCAAGGATGATTTTCAGATATTCACCTGAAAAAATAACTTTTTCCTTGGACTCTTCGGGGAAAAGATACTCGACTTCGACCGTCTTGCTGGATTCTTTGGAGCGCGAGCTGGTATAGATCTCCACGTTTTCCCTTATCGCCTGCCCAATCTCGATCGGCTCGAGCTTCATAAACATCTTATCGTTGACGACGGTCGAGAAAACGAGAAGTTTTTCAATGAGCTCATTGACCTCCTTTGACTTTTTGTACGCATTGGCGATAAAGCCGTCGAGCTCCTCTTCAGAATAATTCAGCTCGTGTCTTTTCATCACGAGCCTCATGGAATAAGTCAGCGCGACAATAGGAGTTCTCAGCTTGTGGGAAATAAGGGAAAGAAAATCCTGTTTGAGCATCTCTTCTATCTTGCTTTCCGTGATGTTCCTGAGAGTCAGGATAATGCGGAGGTTTTTCCCAAAAGGCGACTTGATGAAGTTGCACTTGACGAGGATGAAGAGAGGGTTGACGCTTGTTTTGTCCTCCCGGATAAGCTCGAACGTCAGCTCTTTTTCCGGAGAATCGATGTAATCATACAGGTTTTTTGTAATAGAAAAATTTTCCCGGCAGTGTTCAATAAAATCTGCTCCGACTGACTGTGAAGAGAGGTTGATGAGATTGACGGCGTTGCGGTTGTATTTTTCGATGGACCAGTCTGGCCTCAGAACAATAACGCCGTCGGATATTTCGTTGAGGATCTCTTCGAACTTTTCCTTTTCGTCGAGAAGAAGGCGATAGGTGTTGATCTTGATGAATGTCTTGATGCGGGTAAGGAGTTCCTGCTCCTCAACGTTATAGCTCAGGAAATCGTCGCAGCCTGCTTCGATCCCCCTTTCGGTTTGAACGGGTTTTTCAGTATCGATAAGCATCAGTATAGGAATGCGCTTAGTCTTTGAATTGGATTTGAGTGACCTGGCAATATCCAGGGAGTCCATGCCCCGGGCGTTGTAGTCCATGATCATCAGCTCCGGGTAATCTTTTTTTATTTCTTCAAGGATGTCAGAAGAGTTGTCAAGGATGGTGGTTCGAAAGTCGTGGGCTGCCAGGATATTCTCAAATTTTGTATTCAAATCGTCCGATAACCCGGCGAGCAAGATAATCGGTTTGATTTTACTCATAGTGTCCTATTTTTTTATTAAGTTTAAAGAAATACATAAAATTGTTCAAGTGAATTTTGCGCGCAAAAGGCAGAAAACAGATGACAGAAGACAAAAGTCAGAAAAAAAGATATTTTATAAAGTAAACTGCTTTTGTGTTTTTATTAAATTTTTTGATGACATGATAATAAAAACAATTTTCCTTTAAAACGTTTTGATTGAGTATTTTTGGCTTTCTGAAAAATGAAAGATTATTAAAGCTTGCCGCCCTGTCTATATTTCTGTTATCTGTCGTCTGTCTTCTGGTATAAAACAGGAGGCCTAAAGGCAGGGCCAGTGAGGATTTTGGGTATGAAAAGGGGGATTTCCTTCAGGCCTCCAGAAGATTTTTTACTCCTTCAATGAAGTCATTTATCGTGTAGGGCTTTTGAATATAACCTACACGACTGCATTTTTTCAGTATTTCGTATGCACTCTCCTTTAAATATCCTGACGTGATCAGTACAGGAATCGTGTCATTCTGGCTTCTTATTTTTTCAATTATTTTTTCATCGTTTCTTTTGAGCAGGTTGAGATCAATAATGATGATATTGTAATCAGTTATCCTGGTTATGTTCTCTCCCTGCAGGCAATCAAGGCTGTTTCTACAGTCACATTCTATTTTGATGCCGTTCAGTATTTTTTTGTTCAGCCTGTTAATAATCGGCTCATCGTCAATGATCAAAGCTTTTTTTGTGGTGCTGTTGACAAGCGGCATAAGTAAAAACTTGATCTTTCTGAGGCCCCTAGGGAATCAAGGATTCAAGTCTTCTAGGAAAGCCCGATAATTCATTATTTCTTTGGAATCCTCAATCCCCTTTATGGACCTCATATTTTTTGATTCTAAAATGCAATATAGGTGCCATTTTTTGTTATTTACTTTAAATTAAAGAGTTATATAAATTATGGCCTAGAAGAAAGTTTGCAGCAAAGCATAATATTGTAAAATAAGTTTACACTTAAATTCCTGAAAAAAGGTTAGAATACTTTTTTTCTTGTTATTTTTCAAAGACAAAAAATGCGATTTTTAAAAAAATGTAAAGAACATGTTAAATAATTTTACAATGAAACAGACAATTGCGAAGGCCGGGCGGCTGTAAATAAAGGTTGTCATATTTGTTCCTGATGTATCATAATGAATGAAATGCAAGAGCCTTATAAATGGAGAGCTATGAATATTCTGAAAAAGACTTTTCTTGGAGCGAGCCTCATCCGAAGTGGGTTTATTGTTGATGGTTCGGGAAAAAAGGGGTTTTACGGGGATGTTCTTTTTGACCGGCATAAGATCCTGGCTGTCGCTAAAGAAAAACAGATTCCTCAAACAGGGAAGGATGTCATTGACTGCAGAAGAAAGAAAATCGTCTGTCCCGGGTTCATCGACATGCACAGCCACTCCGATACGGTCCCTTTTAAAATCCCTCATCTGGATTCAAAGATCTGTCAGGGGATCACCTGTGAAGTGATCGGAAATTGCGGACTGACGCCTTTCCCCTGCGGAAAATGGAATCATCTGCATCTGGCGGATGTCTACCATATGAAGGGGAGTAACCGCTGGACGACGTTTCGATCTTACGGCAAAGACCTGGAAAAAACAAGACCAGGACTTCATCTTGTTCCGCTTGTCGGACAGGGGACTTTGCATTCGTTTTACAGAGGATACGAGAGGAAGCCGGCAGCAGCCAGCTATCTTCAAAAATTCAGAAGAAAGTGCAGGGAGTGTTTCAATCAAGGGGCCTGGGGCATTTCCCTGGGGCTGATTTATCCCCCGGGATGCTTTATCGAATCAAGGGAGCTTATGGAAGTCTTCAGGGGAGCAAAGGAATCAGGTTGTGTCGTGACCGCCCACATGAGGGATGAAGGCGACAGGGTGGAAGAAGCGCTTATTGAACTTCTTGAAAAGGCAAGGCAGACGCGCGCCAGACTGCACATTTCTCACATGAAAGTCTCGGGAAAAAGAAACTGGAAGAAGGTAACCAGCATACTCGGAGAAATCCGTGCAGCCAGAAGGGACGGCTTGCAGATAACAGCTGACCGTTATCCTTACACGGCTTCATGGACAGATCTTGACACGGTTCTTCCTGATTTTATTTATGAAAAAGGGCATAAAAAAGAAATCGAATGGCTGAAAGTGAAAGAGAAGCGGGAAAAGGTAAGAGAAGTCTTTTTTGAAAATCCCGCCCACAGGGATAATGATTTTTTCAGGTCTGTTCTCATTTCTCAGGCAAGGGGAGAAAAAGCAAAGGTTTTTGAAGGAAAGACATTAGAAGACTTATCCCGCATGACACAAAAAGACCCGTTTGACGCCCTGTGTGACCTCCTGGTCGAAACAAGGCTGATGGTAACGGCTGTTTTTTTCGGCATGTGTGAGAGAAATATGGAGAAGATTATTCTTGAGCCCTACACGGTTATAGGAACGGACAGCTCGGCAAAGTCTTTTGATAAAAGCGCAGGGAAACCTCACCCCCGGGCATACGGGACTTTCCCGAAATTTATTGAACATTTTATAAAAAGCGGGAAAATAAATCTTGAGAAAGGCATAAGGAAGTGCACAGGGCTTTCATCCGATATCCTTGGGCTGAAAAATACCGGCTATCTCAAGCCTGGGTATCAGGCGGATATTGTTGTTTTTGATATGGATCGTATTCGGGATATGTCAACGTACACGAATCCGGTCGTTCGTCCCCTGGGCATTGATTATGTTTTTGTCGGCGGGATTCTGGCGCAAAGTCACGGGCAGACGGCCAAGGAAAGAAACGGACATGTCATCCTTCGTTAAGTCGAGATTTTTTATTGCTTTTGTTCTATGTGCTTTCGTCATTTTTGCTGGAAGCGGATGCGGAAAGAAAGCAGATGAAGGTTCTTTTCAACTCAGGATCAGGCTTGACAACGATCCCACGACTCTTGACCCCGCTTATGTTGTTGACGTTACAGGGGGGAATATCAGCGCAAAGATATACAGTGGCCTTGTTAAGTTGGATGAGAGGATGCAGATCGTCGGAGATCTTGCCGAAAGTTTTGAGGTCAGTGAGAACGGCACGCGGTATACGTTTTTCCTTAAAAAAGGCGTTCGTTTTCACTGCGGCCGGGAGTGTCGGGCAGAAGATATCCGGTTTTCTTTTGAAAGGATCCTGGCACAGGAGACGGATTCGCCGAGAAGGCGTGTGCTTGAAAGAATCAAGGGAGCAGATACGTGGACTGGAGCTGATGACGGACATGTTGAAGGCATAGAAATTGGCGGACCTTATTCCCTGACCCTCATCCTGGATAAACCCTATTCGGCCTTCCTCTCGCTTCTCACCATGCCGACAGCTTACGTGGTCTGCAGCTCTTGCTGCGGGTCTCATTCAGGATCGCTTCCCTGCGGGACTGGTCCTTACAGGTTTCATGAATGGAAGCATGACAGGCACCTGATTCTTCATGTCAATGCAGACTATTTCGGCGTTAAGCCGGAAGGATTGACGGGGATCATCTACTATATCGTTCCAGAAGATTTTACGGCCATGGCGGAGTTCAGGAAAGGCCATATCGACGTCATGGAGATCCCCACGTCGCTTCTTCCTTACTTGAAAAAGGAAAAGGGCCGGGGGTTCACGATCGAGCAGGGGCTGACTCTTTCGACTTATTACATCGGTCTTGACTGCAGGAAAGATGTCTTTAAAGACCGGGAGATCAGGCAGGCTGTCTCAATGGCTGTTGATAAGAACGTCCTTATTCAGCACCTCATGGAAGGAACGGTCGTTGGAGCCCATGGACCTATACCGCCTATTCTCTCCGGCCATATTGAAAAAGATGTTGTCCCGTTTGATCTCGAGAAAGCAAAGAAAATCTGTCAAAGAGAGAACATGGACGAAAAGCCGCTGAAATTATTTGCAAAAAGTTCAAAGGAAAACACGGATATCGTCAGCGCCGTTGCGTCAGATCTTGAAAAGGCTGGATTCAGCATTGAAATCGAGCTTCGTGACTGGTCAAGCCTGAAAGAGTCAGTAAACAAAGGGGAAGCGGATCTGTTTTTCCTCTCCTGGTGGGCTGATATTCCTGACGGAGTTGATTTTCTTTTTCCTACTTTTCATTCGTCGAACCTCGGGTCTGCCGGAAACAGGAGCTTTTTCCAGGACAGCCGTGTGGACAGCCTTATTGAGAAGGCTCTGGCCGCTCCTGCGGCCTCTGAGAAAGAAGAACTCTATAGAAGGATATCGCGTATTATTGCCGAGGAGTGTCCCTGGGTTTTTCTCTGGCACAAGAAATCTTATTATGCTGTCAGTCAAGATTTATCCGGCTTCCAGGTGTATCCCATGTATAATATGGATAAGGGAGAGGGATATAAATTAAAAGTTAAAAGTGAAAAATTTAAAAGTGAAAAACAAAAAATAAAAGAATAAAAGTGAAAAGTTAAATAAGGAGCGCTAAAGCATATATGAGATAAAAGATTCAGGATACAGATAGAACCGTGGCATGAGGCACGTCCGCTTCGCTCGGACGATAGACGAGATGAAGAAGAGAGATACAGAAACAAAAATTCCAAATTCGAAAAAATCAAAACTCCGGATGACAAAAATCACAGAACGGGCAGGAAGGGATATTAGAAGGCCAGAAGAAGAAAGAACGTGATAATTTCGTGGACTATGGTCTGTGGACAATGGACGATACAGGATAATGGAAGAAGCGCCTTGCGCGGATAACTGTATAAGAAACACAGGTTCACAGGATTTTCGGAAATTTGTTTCAAGAAAAAAATCTCATTTATTTTATAATCATCTGCACGGAGTGCACATTTTATCTTGTATCTTGCATCGTGTGTCTTGTATCGAATATTTGATTTCTTATTCACAAAACCAAAAAAATATTAGGAAAGTTGTTCTAAAAACAGCATGCATAACAAAGTCATAAAAAAGCGACTCTTATCTGTCATTCCCACTCTTATCGGGGTGAGCCTGCTTCTTTTCCTTCTTCTTAAGCTCACTCCTGGAGATCCTGTCGACATCATCGTCGGGCCTCGGGCCTCGGAGGAGGTTATTGAAAAGTACCGGGCGAAGCTTCATCTGGATAAGCCTTTTTTTGTTCAATACGTCTTTTATATGAAAACGCTTCTGAAAGGTGATTTTGGACGCTCGTATTTTACAAACGAAAATGTTTTTGATGCTCTTATCCAGAAGCTCCCCAATACGCTTCTTCTGGCCGTGCTGTCCATGCTTATTGGAACGCTGCTCGGGCTTGTTCTCGGGATCATGGCTTCTTTAAAAAGAGGGAGCCTTCTCGACAAGGCCCTTTCCTCGACTGCGATTATTTTTATTTCTACGCCTGTTTTCTGGACAGCGATCATGCTTGTCCTTGTTTTTTCTGTTCTTCTTGACTGGACTCCGGCTTCAACCATAGGAGAGCAGGGATTCATTGCTTTCCTTCTTCCGGCTTTTGTTCTGGGAAGCCGTTCAGCAGGCTATATTGCCCGGCTGACACGCTCCAGCATGCTGGATGCTCTTTCCTCAGAATATATTCAGACAGCTCGCGTCAAAGGACTTTCCATGTGGAGGGTCACGATCCATCATGCGTTCAGAAACTGCCTGATCCCTGTCGTCACGCTTGTCGGCATCGATTTCGGGAGCTATCTGAACGGCTCGGTCCTGACAGAGAATATTTTCGGCATAGACGGCATCGGCCGCTATGCCATCACCGCCATATTGAAAAGAGATATCCCGGTCATCATGGGTACAGTGATCATGGGAGCTTTTATATTTATTATCGTCAATCTTATGGTTGATCTTCTTTATTTCAAGCTCGATCCCAGGGTCTCGGAAGGTCTTCAGCAGGAAGCGCTTTAAAAGTAAAAAGTATAAAGTAAAAAGTTAAAAGTGGAAAAAGAAATAAGGAGCGCTTCACGCGATAATCATAAGATTCACCACAGAGGACACAAAGAGCATAGCGAAAAACTGGTTTTATTCACATGCAATGTAAAAACTCATACCTCTTCGTGTTCCTTTATGTTTTTTCGTTGTTAGAGTTATAATAATTCGTGCGCCTTTAGTCCCCAGCGTTAGTTTTGCGAAGCAAAACTGCAGGGGGAAGCGCTCCTTGAACTAGCGACTAACGACCATCGACCAATGACTTTGAAGCAATAACGGACTAAACGGATGCCATGAAAAAAAATTCTCAATCATTAATGGACTTTTACAAGTTACTGCGCGATCACTTCGGTTTTCAGAACTGGTGGCCCGGGGAATCGCCCTTTGAGGTGATGATAGGAGCCATCCTGA
>JAFGJP010000006.1 GCA_016929035.1 Candidatus Auribacterota bacterium
AAAATGATAAAAATAGTTGACAATAGAAGTGTATCTGATAGAAGAAAATATCCCCGATTCAATGTGGCCTACGTATCTGAAGTCTTTGAAAAATGCCGCCTTGTGTTCACGACCATCATCAATGTCTCAAAAGGAGGCGCAGGGATCTACCTTCCAAAAGACTTTTCCAGGGGTTCAAGGATCGATCTCAATATCAGCTATGAGCTCTGCGAGAAACCTCTCGACCAGTTTGAAAGAATCAATATCCCTGTTAAAGCGGAGATCATCTGGACAAAAAAAGAAGGGAGCCTTTTCAGGGGCGGATTGAAAATCCTTTATATTGACAAGAAAGACCTGGAAAAGCTTCAGGAGCGCCTGAGCACCCTGCAGAAAAAAGCTCTTTTCGAATCAAAAGCCCTGAATTTCTAAAAACCTCTCTTTTTCGCTTTCAACATCCCTTAATTGCCAGGCACTGCTCCTGTCGCAGCTTCAGCATCCACGAGTCCTTCCGGGAGGACCGGCTCAGCATTCTCATCAAGGAAATCCCTGACGGCATCTGGTGTTAGATAAGGATTTTTTTCCAGAATCAGCGCTGCACAGCCGGCCACATGAGGGGAAGCCATGCTGGTCCCACTTAACACCTTGTATCCGCCGCCCTTGTACGTTGACTTAATGCTCACACCAGGCGCCGCCAGTAAAACTTCTTTCCCGTAACTGCTCCACGATGCGCGATCGTCGCCTGAATCCACAGCTGAGACCGCGATCACTTCATCATAAGCAGCCGGATAATCCACATCGCCTCCATCATTCCCTGCAGCCGCTACCTGAACAATGCCTTCTTCATAGACTTTCTTTACAGCATCCTGAAAAAGAGGTTCATTATAATCTGTACCCAGACTCATATTGACAACATCTATTTGATTATTAATGCACCATTCCAGCCCGGCCATGATATCGGAAAGCCATCCGCTGCCGTTCCTGTTCAGGACCTTGACCCCGTAAAGGCTTACATCAGGAGCCACTCCGACCACCCCGATGTCGTTATTGACCGCTGCGATAATGCCGGCCACATGGGTTCCGTGGCCATTGTCATCATCATAGCTTCTTGCAGGTTTTATGATATTAGTCCCTCCTCCAAAATTAAGATTATCGATAAGATCCGGGTGGTCTGTGTCTATGCCTGTATCAAGAACAGCCACTTTTACATATTTCCCTGTGATCTTATCCCAGATTTTATCAGCGTAAATCCTTTTAACTCCCCATGGAACTTCCTGGCTTTCCTGTGGCGGCTCTTTGGGCGGCTTTCCTGTCCCCGCCGGTTTTTTCAGTGCATAGACCAGCAAGTCATCCGCTATTGTAATGACAGGCGCGCTTGAAAGGATGGCCTGGCGGGCCTTTTCCGATGCAACGGCCGGAAGATGGATCACAACAGAAGGAACAATCGAAAGCTCTCTTATGATCGTTGCCCCATTCTTGAGGACAATACCCCGCCTCTCCTTGGGCGTACTTGAAGGGTGAAAGACAACGATGACCCTTTTGCTTCCCGGATACGCCTCAGAGATGCAAAAGGCGAATAAAGCACCAGCTATAAGGCATACGTTCAGAATGCACACGATAAACTTTCTTTTCATCACATGATCCCCCTTTTTGGACTTTCTGAATGAATACTAAATTACTTAATATTAACTCTAATTTCTTTTTTCGTCAATTTCTCTATGTTGACTTATGGGAAAAATTCCGAATTCATACCGTTCCCGGCCTTTTTAACTTTTTCTGAAATAAACGGGAACCGGAAAGCGTATTAAAGGACAAAAAAGACATGAACAAAAAAACGAGAACACTGAAACAGGCACAAAGAATGATCATCAGGCAGTTCCCGGGAGAAATCCCTGCGCAATTTGCCCGGATCACGCTTGAGGAACTGGGCATTCGCTCAGATATTCAAAAAGAAAGCAATGAACGGCTTTTTCCCTGCAACGTGCAGCTTCTTGTTGGCAAAGATGATGCAAACATCGCAGACGAAATCCTCTCAAGGTATGAAAGGTATCAGGAAAGGCTTTTAAGAAAATGCAGAAAACCGGCTGAGGGAAAAATCATTGTTTTAAAAAGTATACCGGGCTCTTGAGAAAGATGGTCTTAAAGACTGTCTGTACCTGAAAGTTCGCGGCCTGCCTTTTTCCCTTCTCCATTTTTGCAGGCTTCGAACTTCAGGCATAAAAAAAGCGGAACAAATCGATGATCTGCCCCTCCTACTCTTCAAAGAAATTCAGATGTTCTCCTGATTTCAGCTTCTTTCTGAGCCAGCTGTAAAACAGCTCTTTTTTCGCTTTCTCTATACAGCAAATAAAAACGCCGACATCCCATTTCCCCTGTTCTGGAACAAGCTGACATCTCACGACTTCACCGATAAGGGTCAGATCCTGCTTTTCGTTCACGTCAAGGTCAAGCCGCAGTTTCATCTTAAGGATTGTGTGGTTGAGAAACGATTCCATCGCGCTGAAAAGAACTCCTCCTTCAGAGATATTTTTGCATTTTACAAGATCTGCCCGGATTGAATCCAGATGGCCTCCTTCCTGAAGAACGCAATAGGCCAGAAGATTTTCGCAGGGAACACGGACAAAACGCCTTCCTTCCTGCTTTTTCATGATAATCCCCCTCAAGACCTATTATACCTCTC
>JAFGJP010000287.1 GCA_016929035.1 Candidatus Auribacterota bacterium
AAAAATCCCTTTTTGAAAAATGACAGCAGCTCATCCTTTTCAAGGGGGTTGGCGCTGAAGGACCTGTTAAGCGTATAGTTGGCGAAAGCCGTGAAAAGGACAGTGCGTGATGTGACTTCTTCAGGCGTTAGATTAAGGGGGCGCGTGTGGTCGAAGAGCACGTTAAGATTCTCAATGTGAATCAGGAGTTCTAGCGTTTTTTCAATTGTTTCAAGACGCGTGCGGGTAAGCGTGATGTCTTCCATAGTGCGGAACTCTCTTAAGCTGTCCAGGTTATCATGGACGGCGTGATCATAGAATTTGGGAGAGAGTTTTAAAAGGCCTTTCAATGTGCAGGCGTAGTCATTGTCAAAAAAGCGGACGAACGTCTCAACATTGACTGGACGAAGCTTTTTAATAAGCCCGTTGGCCTTTTTCCTGAAAAACATGATTTCTGTAAAGCCCCGACGAAAAATATGCTCGAGCCAGTAGTGCGTGAGGATTTCGGCAGATCTTTGCAGGCTGTTGCCTGTCAGGACGCCAAGAGCGATGTTGAGCATCCCTTTGACTTCGCTTAGAGCCCGCTTAAGAATGTCTTCACCAAGGTCATGATCTTTTTGCATGCTGAGAACCAGCACCTTGTTTGTCAGCGACATGATTTCTGCGTCGATCTCTGTCCTGAAGTTATGGTCTTTCTGAGAAATAAAAGAAAGAACTTCATCAATAAAAAGAGATCCCTGTCTATGGATTATCGGGCTCATAAAATCAACATCTTTTGAAAAGGCGCTGGACTCACTTGATGCTTTAAGGTCCTTTTCCTGCTTTTTTTCAAGATTGATCCACTCTTCACGGTCGAGCGGCTTGTAGATGTTGACAGCAATTTCTTTTTCAGGGAACCCGGCTTCGCTGAGGCGCTCTTCTCTGTTCAAATAGGCCTCTTCTTCTGTTTCAGCAAGAATCTCGGCGATGACGCATTCCATAAGATTAATATAAAGAGATTTTAAGTGTTCAAAGATAAGCTCAATGCTTTTTTTTATGGTCTCAAAGTCGTCGGAATGCTTTAAGCAGATGTAATAGAGAAAATCAATCGTAAAATATTCCTCGTCCTGGAGGATTTCATCCATGACTTCTTCAGGCGTTGACTTGATGATGCGGATGACTTTTTTGTAGCCTGTCACGATAAAGTCAAAGTCCATTTCGCTGACCCACTCGAGGAATTTCTCGTGAGAAGCTTCCATCAGCTGACGGATCCAGTACGTGAATTTTCTGGGATTGACCTTGTCTGATTCAAAGCACTGAAAATCTGTAAAGAACAGAAGCTGGTCCGTGTCCGCATAGGAGAGAAGTTCAGGAAGAAGCTCCCTGTCCGCGCTGCGCGCGATGATATAAAAGTTTTCAGGACCAAGATCCTCTATGATTGTCTCAGGATACTGGGACCGCAAGATGAGGTCAGCTCTTTCGGGAAAGGGCGATTTCCTTACGATTTCGATTTGTTCTTCGAAAGAAAAATCTTCAAAGTCCTGTTTTTGGTCGAGTTCGCTCATAAATGACCGTCTAGCCTATAAATCGTTTGATTTCATAGAGGAAGTTCGGGGTGAATGTCTCAGGGGCTTTTTCGATCGCCATGAGAATCTCTTCTGTGCTCCAAAATTTTCCGTCGTCGATTTCATTCGTGTTCCAAACGATTTTTGTCTTGAAAGGTATGGTTGTCTCGTATGTCCTGACAAGCTCAGTTTCTCTTTGACATTTCCAGATATACTGGTAAAGAAAATCGCTTGTTTTCAATAGAAGGCCAAGTTCTTCCTTGGACTCTCTTATAAGGGCTTCTTCAAAGGATTCTTTCGCAAGAACGTGTCCTCCTATGGAGATGTCCCATTTCCCTGGCTGGATGATTTTTGTTTTTGATCGTTTTTGCAGGAAAAGGCCTCCCCTGTCGTTGAATACAAAACAATGGACGGCTCTGTGAATAAGATTGGAACCGCTGTGACACTCTTCCCGCGTTGCTGTCCGGATAAATATTCCGGATTCATCAATGACTTCAAAAATTTCCTGTTCTTCTTCCATATATTTTATTATACCATGAAGAGCATGAAGGACATGAAGTTGTTTTAAAGAAGGTAACTCTTTATTCCCTTCTTTAAAACAGGCACATTAAAATTAATGAGTAAACCCTGGGGAATATTAGCCAATTTCATGTAAGTCAATAACTGTGCTTCATGGATTCCTTTTATTTCTTCCACACTTTTTAATTCTATAATTAATTCATTTTCAACCAAAATATCAACCCTGTACCCGCAATCCAAACGAATTCCTTCCTTTATATTCAACAGGAAGAGGATATTGAAGCTTAAAACCTATATTATTTATTTTTAATTCGTGCGCAACACATTGCTCATATGTGGATTCTAACAAGCCAGGACCTAGTGCACGGTGTACTTCAATAGCACAACCTATGGCTTTTTTTGTTAGTTCAGTTTCTTTTAACTTCATGTCCTTCATGATCTTCATGGTAAGTTTTTTACGCGCCTGGCAGGACTCGAACCTGCGACCCTCGGATTAGAAATCCGATGCTCTATCCGACTGAGCTACAGGCGCATAAAAAAATGAAAGCATGCAGACAGCACGCGCGATTATCTTGATGGTTATAAGATATTATATAAAATTCACATAATTTCAACTGGAAACTGCTGAAAAAGTTAAAAAATAAAAGTTAAATATGAAAAATAAGAAACGCTAACGCGCGGATGATGCAATATTTACCGAAAAGTCACTAATAGTTCGATTTTAGACTTCGACTGAGCTCAGTCGAAGTCCTAACCATCTTGCATCCTGAGCCCATTCGACTACGCTCAGGAAAGTCGAAAGAGACGCAGAAATGGGAGAGAGGTTAAATAATATAAGTGCGGAGCACGCTTTTATTTTTCACTTTTTATTTTTAATATTTAAATTATTTTTTCCCAGGCGGGCAAGGTAGATCCAAAAGCTTCCCAGGGCGTCAAAGAGGATATCCATGAGATCGCATTCTCTCAACGGAACAAAGTACTGGTGAATTTCATCGCTGATCCCGTAAAGTGTCGTGAGGATGATTGCGGTGATTTCGATTTTGGAGCGGGACATCCGTGTCGTTTTTAAAAAAGAGTAGAGAAGGAGAAAAGAGAGGATCGCATATTCAGCCATATGGACGATTTTGTCTAATCCCGTTTTCAACTGAGGGACTTTAAGGCTGAAGGAAGAAATGGTAAATATGGCCGCCATGTAGGCCAGGGCGGGGAGCCAGTAGACGATTTTATTCCTGCGGATCATGTCAGCTTTCCAGCCTGTAGCCGTTAACCTTGAAAAGACTATTGCATCTGATAAAAAGTATTATAATAAGGTCGAGAAGAGAATAACTCAAGAGGAAACCTCAAGAGAAGCCGTGTCTAGTATTACTACAAAGGTCAAAGTGAAATTATTATTCAAGTCTATTTGCCGGGTTGGAACAGCCATCTGTCTGTATTTGCATAACTAACTTATCGATAGATAGTAATGGAAACACAGAGCTTGGCTTGGCAGGAAAGTATGTTCTGTGGTATAAGACTTGCTCTTTTTCTTGCATTAAAACAACTATGTTAAATATTAAACAATGAAAAAATTCTCATTATTTATCATGTTATTTCCGGTCTTTTTCCTTGCAGGCTGTGAGACGATTTCTCTGCAGAATCCTTTTGAGCCTGCCCAGGTCGGTTATTCAAGTGAAAAAGATGTCAGAAGGCCTTATCTTGTTCAGGGCGCGACAGTTCAGGGGAAAAGCGAAAGGGAAGAGATGTTTGGGACTCTGGCTGAAGGCCTCACGAAAGAGGAGCTCATGATCCAGGTTGTTGACTATCAGGAAAAGCTGAAAGAAGAAAAGCTGAAAAGAGAAGCTCTTGAGAAAGAGCTAAGCCTGCTGAAAAAAGAATATGGCCAGAAAATTTTCGAAATGCAGAATCAGGTTCTCAAATGCCATAAGGACGTGGAAGATGCCAGAGCTCAGGCTGAAGAAGCGCGGATCAAGCTGCTTAAGTCGGAGCAGGCCCTTGACCGGTTCAAAATGAGCGCCCTGATGAAAAAAAGTGCTGTGGATTCTCAATACCCTGTTTTTTACGAGGTCAAAAAGGGCGATTCCCTCTGGAGAATCTCGGCTCAAAAAAATATTTACAACGACCCTTACAAGTGGATGGAAATCTACACGGCCAACAGGGATAAGATCGATGATCCGGAAATTATCTATCCCGGCCAGGTCTTGAGGATCCCCCGGTATTTTGAATACCTTTTCGGTGCGCCTGTCGGCGAGCCGGAGAATATTCCAGAGCCTGATGTGCAGACAGAAGAGCAGGGAGAACCTGATGATGAATAATCCGGGAAATGTCAAAGTCCTTATCGTTGACGATCAGAAAAGCCTTGTCTGGGGACTTGAGAAGTTTCTCGACGAGAGAGGCTTTTTCGTAGAATCTGTATCCGATGGTCTTGAAGGCGAGCAAAAGATCCTCAAGGAAGACTTTGATATTGTTGTCATGGACCTGAGGCTTCCAGGGAAGAACGGGCTTGAGATTCTGGAGTCAGTTGCCAGGAAGTCGCGCTCACAGTTTATCCTTATTAGCGCTTTTGCAACAGCTGAAGATGCTGAAAAAGCGGCTGTTCTCGGAGCAAGAGATTTTCTTCCCAAGCCTTTTGAGCCGGAAGAGCTCCTGGAGAGGATATCCCAGATCCTTTATGAAGATAAGCCCAGGCTGCTTGCTTCCGATATCAGGTGGAAGTCTTTGAAAGCGTTCAAGATGATGCAGGTTGATCTGGTTTATCGGGGGAAAAGCCGTTCCTGGATTGATACGATAGGATGTGATAATGATCCGGTCGGCATTTTTGTCGCTCATCACGTGAATGATTATGATAGAGGATATTTGACAGCTCTTTCCGATGAGGTAAAAGACGCTCAGGAGTTCATGTCCCGGATCAGCGGTGAAAAGTCATTGATCAATCGAAACAAGCTGGCTGCCGTTATTGATTTAAAGGACAAAAAGATCTTTGTGGAGGAGCAGGCCTTTCAAGGCATGATCTGGAAAAACGGCGAGTTCAGTCCTGTTACAAAAGATGTCCGCTTTGATGAGACTTCCCAGCTGTTTCTTTTATGTGCTGAAGGCGCGGAAGAGAAGGATGCTGTGAAAAAAAAGCTTTTTGTCCGGTCTTCTGACAAGGACTCTTTCAGCCGAATTTTTCACTTTTTCTGCAGAATCAAAAAAAATGAGGTTTCGGCGTCTTTCAAAGAGCTTGTTGTCGTGAGTTTCATGGATGTGTGTGATCACTCTTGCATAGAAGAGGATTTTTCTCCCGAGTTTACGACAAGGGACGAAATTGTTCATTACCTGTTTTCACTTCCCCCTTCGCAGAATTTGAGTGAAGCAGAAAGGAACAAAATCGATCTTCTTCTATGTGAGATGATCACCACCTTGAGCTCATCTTTTTCTGCACAAGACCTCAAAGTTTCAGGCCTTCTGGAAAAGGGCCAGTTGCGGTCTCTGACGTTCATGACGCAATTTTCTGAGCTTCTGCCTCAGGCTCAGCCGCCGCCGGATGAAAATATGAGCCTGGATAACATAACGGATTTAACAAGGGAACAAATACTTTTTGTTCTATTAAATACATTATATAGTCAGAACATACTGGAGATTTCACAGGACCGGCATACGGTCACTTACCACTTAATAAAGTCATGAAAATAACTCAAAATAGCGGCTACAGGGAGCT
>JAFGJP010000288.1 GCA_016929035.1 Candidatus Auribacterota bacterium
AATGATATCGGTTGCTTCTTCAAGGCGCTCCCCCTGGGCCTTATAGCCAATAGCAGCATAACCTGTTAATCTTTTGGTATACATTTTTTCAAGCATTCTGACTCTGATATCGACATAATCATAAATCTTAACATGTTTTTTATTTTCATATATTCTATGCAATCTTCCCGCATATTGTTGCAATGTACCTTTCCATGAAACCGGCATGGCAAGGAATAAGGTATCCAGTCGAGGCTCGTCAAATCCTTCACCTATAAATTTCCCTGTCGCGACTAAAGTGAGCTGTTTATCAGAAGGCGTTGCAGCTACCTGTTCCAACAATGCGTTTGTTTCTTTATTACCCAAACCTCCTCTAAGCGCAACAACATCTGGAATTCTCTCTGCTAGTTTTTTTGTTAATAGTTCAACATGCGCTGTCCGACCTGTCAGAACCAAACAATTCCTACCGTTCTCATAACTATTTATCACATCATCAACAAGCAGTTGATTGCGCATGTCATCAACTACCATTTCAGTATATAATTCTTGAACAGATAAGTCCCTCTCCCCATCGCCTTTGGCGACCCTGAATCCGGTAAATCGAGGAATAACGTAATGATCAAAAGGCCTTTGTGCTGCTTGCTGCTTCGCATCAACTTTATACCGGATTGGCCCGCAATGCATAAATAGTATCGGATGGTGACCATCCTGTCTTACGGGAGTAGCCGTTAATCCATAAACATATTTTGCATTCACATTTTTAAGAATTTGTTCAAAACTGAATGCCGGAATATGGTGGCACTCATCGACAATTACCATCCCGTAATTTTTCACACATTCCTTTACCTCTCCGGCGTTATTTAATGATTGCATTATGGCAATATCAATAATGCCGGACAAAGCATCTTTTCCCCCTCTCAATTGACCAATCACGCTTCGTTTTTTCTTTCTGCCTCGTTTATTTTCCTGGACTGGTAATGACTCATCAATATTCAGAAATTCTGACAACCGTGTAATCCACTGAGATAGTAATTGCTGACGATGAACCAAGACAAGTGTGCTTACTTTTCGTTCTGCAATCAGCTTGGCGGCAACAACGGTTTTGCCAAACGCCGTTGTTGCAGAAAGAACTCCGCTGTCAAATTGCAAAAGTTTATCAATTGCCTTTTGCTGTTCTTCTCTTAACACACCTTTAAATTCGACTTTGATATTTCTCCCGCGATTGGTCTGATCATCCCAACTTATATCAACATCATATTCATTCAACAGCGCATGAATATCCGCCTCACAGCCTCTCGGCAAGCACAAATAATTATCCGTATCTTCGGAACATGAAATTATTCGCGGCTTATTGTAGGTAGGCATGCGCATTGCCTGTGCACTGTAAAATTCTGGATTTTTAAAAGCAGCCAGCCTTTTCAAAGCATTTAACGCTCGGTGAGAATATCCCGTTTTGTTGATATATAACATGTCTGCTTTTACAATAACAGTACGCCTTGGATAATCAGCTTTAGCCAATCTGGTTTTACTTTTTAACCATGGCTTTTCTTCTTCCTCAGCCTCTTTAAGCACGCCAAATTCATTGCCGGCGCAAAGTTTTTTTATGAGAAATCCTGCGGCATTCTCGGATAGCTTTTTAACTGAGGATAAAAAGGCCCATTGATCCTCATAGGGTGTAAAGTCTTCATCTATAAAAACACTGTTACTGGCCTTTCTGGCACCCATCTGGAGCGGCAGAGCAATTAGATTTCCCATCCCGCCTTTTGGCATTGTATCTTGATTCGGAAAAAGCCTGTCATATGATGCGAACGTTATTTCATGTCGTTTACTCATCGCATAGGTAATCAATGCTGTTCCTAACTTTCTGGCCTGTGCTGCTGGCAGACAATCCTCGAAGAAAAACCACACATGCGCCCCATTTCCTGATCGTGATCGTTCTATCGCCGCGAAAATATTGAATTCGTTGCAAACTTCTCGTATTACCGAAACATCTTTCTTCCATCCGGTATCATCAAAATCAATCGCCAAAAAGTAACACGTTTCGTCAGGAAGCAGCGGATACATGCCAATGATCCTATTGCCGCGTAGATGACTTTTAATAACCTGCACATCTAATGGTGCATATGATTTATGCGCACAATCAGCACACTTGAGCTTCGGCTTGCCGCATATTCCTCTTTGCCATTCGTTCAAACAGACTGGTGAATATCCTGACCTTCCCGCTTTATTCTGCCATCGCTTCGCATACACATCGTTACGCCCCCTAAAAAGCGAAGAAAATAAGGCAATTTTGTCTTGATTACCTGACTGATTGTTTACTGTTTCAGCACAAGATTCATTAAAAATATCTGTCTGCTGCTCAAAAATACCGAGCTGTGATTTCAACCGCACTATTTCGGCTTTCAGATTTCTGTTTTCCTCCAGCAACGCCTGGTATTTTTCGTGTAAATTTTTGATATCCATGCTATTTGCTTTTCAGGCGATACTTTACGTGGGGATCTTTGGTATTAGTCGTTGTTGGCCGGACAAGATCATCTTTGATAAGTTTTCGTAACCAATATAATACCGCGGGGCTGCTTATTTTCAAGGCTTCTGCAATTTCTTGTCTTCTTACTTCTTTTTTTCTTTTTATGAAGGCTATTATTTGCTCTCTTCTATCTATACGTAATTTTACAGGCTTTTCTTTGTGAGTCATAGCTGAGGCTTCTTGTATCGTATAATAGGTCCATCTCCCCACTCCATGCTGTCTTATGAGTCCTTTTTCCGATAACGCTGTTAAATCACGCGTTGCAACACGAGAATCACAATCGTTTAAACGACAATATTCAGAATTTATTAGCCTACCCTTGTGACGCAAGTAGGCAAGTGAAAACCGCTGCGGTTCCGACAAATCATATGTGGCATATTTTTCCAGCCAAGTAAGTGTTTCACTGTCAAAAAGTGCACGATTTGAACAAACAATGCGAAATTGATTGCGTAAATCAGAAAATTGGGGCAGTTCCATTCCTGTTTTCACTAAAGAATTAATCATTGCGGGAATACCGGTTCCTCGATTTTCACACAAAACAAAATTCCCTCCGGGAACAGGTATATCTTCAAGCAACTTCATAAGATGTGAATTGCGAGTAGCCTGCAAACCATATTCTCCCAGACGATCTTCAGTAACCGGCCCAAACAAGCCGCCAGGATTGACTATTTCGATACGATCGGAAAAAATCCCTACTTGCACGGCAGTACCTCGCGCGAGAGGAGCATAATCTCTATGCCCTAATGCGTTTATAATGGCTTCCCGAAGAAAAATTTCCGGGTATTCAAGCACATCTTCCCGGAATAATCCCTTCACAACAGTCCTCTTCTGCAAGTTTCTCTTAATAGCAGCAATCGCTTGAGGAACCATTGTGACTAACGCCCCCTCAACCTTTATATTATCCAAAAGACGTATAGAATGATGATCCCCAGCGGAATAACTTTTATCCGGGTACACCAAAATATGCATGGTTAATCCTGGAAAATACCGCTGTGGATATGCGCCAAGACAAAGCAATCCAGCCAAAGTAGGGACTTCATTTCCGTTACATTTTGTAATTATGCGATATGTGCGTAGTATCTTACGCTCGCTCCACTTGTTAATCTTAGGCAACTTTTCCCTAACCTTTTTAAGAAAGCCATGAATCAATTTTGGGTCAAAATCATCCAATGAACTTTCAGCTACCGGTTCAATATCATAAAGCGGCTGTCCTCTCCCATCCAAAAATCCCTGCACTTCATACTGCGTAAGTCTTCTATCCCCATCTGCAACCCGAATTAAAGAACCGGACATCACTCCAGAACCACTGTAGTAACAAGGCTTGTCCTTGTATGACACCTCTGGGATTTCCGCAGTGACAAGCATTTTCTTTTCAAGTTTATGCGCCTGAATCAAAGGTCTCAGCGGAGGAATCATTTGCGAACAGGTTTCAGCCAATAGATTCTGACATTTTGCTGGGTGCTTAACTCCAACAATATCTATACTTCTCTCCGTCTCTCGTACGCCCAAAATGATAATCCCTCCACCCGGAGTATTTGCAAAAGCCGAAACTGTTTCCCATATTCTTTTTGGGAAGCCTTCTGCTGCAGATTTAATTTCCACATGAGTTGTGTCCGAATTAATATCTTTCAAAGAGTTAATGAGTTCTCTTAATTCCTCTATAAGCATCTGTAACGCCTCTCTTCTTGACCCTTAACTTGTTAACTAACATGTTAATTAAGATATTAATATGCTAATTAACAAGTGTCAAGCTTTAGTAGAAATAAGATGCTATACTATTTCTACTTTTGACATAAAAGGTAAGTAGCTTTTCTTATTTATCTTTCTGCAAATACGGAAGGAGCTTCAATCTCATGATGAATTGATGATTCGTCGTTTTGAAAGTGAGGCCGTTATGAAAATATAAACATAAACGAATTATTTGATATTTTTGGCTGTTATTTTAACCACCTTGCCGTTTTTCCAAACGACAAGAGGGCGGCCGGTTTTTTTATGCTCATCTACAACTTTTTTTACAGCTTTTTTCATAGCTGCTTCAGCTTTATCTAATATTGTCATTCTCTTTTTCATATCTTAACTCCGACCTTTTGAGTAATCGTTCTGAAGGAATCCTGAATCAATATTTCTATATGGTTATTTCTTTTTCTAGCGATTATTTTAGGTTTCTGTGCTGAATTATCAAATAAAATCCATTTATCTGCCAGTAAACGATAACTTTTGAAAAACCTTTCTGTACTTCTCTCAAAACGTCGCTTAATGTCGCCTATCGGCACATTGTGCCCTCCCTTTGAAACACGATCTTTCACTCGTCCAATAGCAAGCTGGGCATCAGGAATCCATAAAAAGAAAATGTTTATACTATAGCCTTTATCTTTGAGGACTTTAAAATATTTTAAATATGTCACTCCAGACATTGTGGTCTCAAATCCAAAATCAACACCGGTATTTGAATATTCCTTAATCTGTTCTAAGACAAGCCTTCCAGATTTTATAGCAACTTGCTGAGGAGAAAAGGGAGACAATCCTTGTGCAATTAAATCTGCATTGATGAAACGCTCGCACTTTGCGTATTCAGGCAAAAACGTCCTGGCAAAAGTCGTTTTTCCTGAACCGTTAGGGCCTGCAATAATATACACGTTTTTCTTTTTCATGATCGCTTAAAACTCCCGATTTAAGAGTCAGATATTATTATATCTAAAATTAATAACCAAGTCATTATAATCCCAAAACAGCAAAGCATACTCCAATGATTACTGATAAATTTGATAAGTTTCCATAATTCATTGTGAAAAAGATTGTTCAGCTAACGTGGAAAAAGCCTCTAAAAAAATGAGCGAACCGGGTGTTAACCCGATGTTCGCTCAGAGGATGAATTGGCTCCTCGGGCTGGGCTCGAACCAGCAACCTAGCGGTTAACAGCCGCTCGCTCCACCATTGAGCTACCGAGGATCAATATTTTATAATCTGAAAAAACTCTGTTTTAAAAGGGCTGTATAATAAAATATTTGACAGCGCTTTGCAAGAAAAAATTGTTCACAATGACATGACATGAAGAGTCTTAAAAGAATACCCGTCCGTTGACAGCAGGCAAGTCGATAATAATATTGATTCTGTTAATGATATTCTATAGAATTTACACGTCATAAATAATAAATTCTTGAAGGCCAGACAGATGAGATAAGAGAAAGACACCATCATGTCTATTTCTAAAAAGACTATTTTTCCGATCATTAAAAGTGCTGTCTTCTATATGATGCTCGTCTTTCTTTTTCTTCGAGCTGAAGCCTTTCGTTTTGACACAGCCGTCGGAACACTGTCACTTACTTCTGCCCGAACCCTCATTGCTGTTTATCTTGTGCTTTTCCTGCCTTCTGCGTGGTCTGTCCTTCGAGAAAGATTGAAAGATGCTCGTCTTCTCACTCTGATGCTGGTCATATCGTTCGTTCTGATCGTCATTTCTTCTCTCATTTTTTTATTTAACGAGACATACTTCTCTTTCGAACCTCTTTTTGTCGTAGCCGTTTATTTCCTTTTTTTCTTGTCAGCTCAAGAAGAATTTTGGACAAAAAGATGGAATAAGATTGTCTGGATCTTTACTGCCTGCTTTTTGCTCGTGACAACCAGCAATCTCATCAGCCATTTTTTCAAAAGCATTTCCAGTATTGTGGAAGAATATCCGTTCTGGCCCGGAAAAAATATGTTTGCTGTCTTTCTTTTTATCGGAATATTTTTTCTTTTGGACGAGACGTTCAGAGCGCATCAAAAGGAGAAGAAATATCTGCTGATACCCGTTGTTTTATTGGGCTTTATCAACCTTCTTTCAGCCTATTCAAGGGCTGCCCTTATGGCCTTTGTCGGCGGGAGCATATTTTTTGTTTTTTTCCTTAAGGGCAAGGCCAAGCTGGCTGGCGTTATTTTTATCCTGGCCGTTATTGTTCTCGGAAGCCTGACGCCCGGCGTGAGAGAAAGGGTGCTGGAAGCTGTCAGCATGAAGGATTATAACACGCGTGAGCGCGTCGCGATCTGGAAAGGGACAATAAAAATGATAGGAGAAAGGCCGCTCCTTGGCGTAGGCGCGGGAAATTTCTCAAAAGTTTTTTTTGAGAGGTCGCAGGATTTCCCTTTTATAAAAGTTGAAGAGAGGAAAAAAAATTATCAAAGCCATAACCTGTTTCTTCAGATCGCTTCTGAATCCGGTCTGCCTGCAGCATTGATGCTTCTTTGTGTTTATCTGTCTCTTTTTTTCAGGTACTTGAAAAGCAGTCTTAAGGGACACAGCCATATAGGCCTGGTCTGTATCATGGTCTCTTTTTTTCTGTATTCATTTTTTGACACGACATATAATGCCCGCTTTACACATGCGTCGATGTATCACATTAATATCATTATGCTGATATTCCTTGCCAGGATTTTTCGAGAGGTAACGCTTTGCCGTGAAAATCAGAGAGCGGTATGTAAAGATGAAGAACGAACCTGAAAGCAAAATCTAAAGAAATACTGAAATGATGTTGATAACCCCAAAAAGAAAAGCAAGATTCTTTAAGTTTCTTAAAAGGACAAGATTGTCATATTTGCCTTTTATTTTAATGATTGATCCGGGAAATATATGCAATCTCAAGTGTCCACTTTGTCCGACAGGAGCCGGAGCGCCGGGTGCAAAAAAAAGGATTTCTCGAACTTTCTCTTTTTCAACACATATTTGATCAGCTCGCAGATAGTCTTCAACTGATAAATCTCTATAACTGGGGAGAACCTCTTCTCAATAAAGATTTATCCAGAATGATAAAATATGTTAAGAAAAAAAGATCGGATATAAAAATTATTATCAGTACAAATCTCAATATTTCAGATACATCAATTCTTTCTGATATTATGGATTCAGGCGGAGATGAAATTATTATTTCCTGTGACGGCGCAACCGAAGAAACCTATCTGAAGTACCGGGCAGGAGGCGATTTCGGAATGGTCATGCAGAATATGCAATTTATGGCCGATTATAAAAGGCGTTTTCAAATGAATACGGATTTGATCTGGAAATTTTTAGTCTTCAAACACAACGAAAATGAGCTGGAAAAAGCGAAGGCGTCAGCTGATAAAATCGGAGTTCAATTCAGGCCGGGATTGATGCGCATATCGATGCAGGATGAAATATTTAAGCCTCGCAGTGAAAGTATACAAAAAGACAGAGATTGGATTCCTGATAATCCTCTTTATAGCGCGTATGATAAGGAAAACAATGTTACAAAAAAGACATTTAAAACTTGCAGGAAACCATGGCAGGAGATCAGTATCAACTGGGAAGGGAAAGTGTTCCCGTGCTGTGCTGTTTATGAAGATCAATACAATTTTGGGAACGCACAGGAAGAACCTGTCAAAGATATATGGAATAATAGAATGTTTGATCTGGCGCGCAGGGAGATTCTGTACAGAAAACAAAGTGTTTCCACGGTATGCGGCATCTGCAGGAATAATGGTTTTATGCATATATAGCATGTTAAAATTCAAGATTCCCCTATGACAAAATATCCACGAAAAAAGTTACTTTTGGCTATTGACACAGGGGGGATATTGTACTATAATGATAATGAAAATCATTATCATTAAGAGGTTTTATGGTATTAAGATTGAGAGGTGAAGGACACGGCTGGAAAGGACGCTTCAGAGGGTGCGGTTACCGCTGGACATTATCCAGAAAAGCGATCATTGATGTTCTCAGCTCTACCAAAGACCACATGAGCGCTGAGGAGATATATAATTCCGTACAAAAGAATTATCCATCTATCGGTTTGGCAACAGTTTATCGAACTTTAGAGCTTCTTGTTGAGATGCGGGTTGTCATGAGGCTTGATTTTGGAGATAAAAGAGCCCGCTATGAGCTGGCGGAAACTTTTTCTTCAAAAGACCATCATCATCATCTGGTTTGTAACCGCTGTGGGAAAATCATTGAATATACAGAATTTATCGAGGACGAGGTCGAACTTCTTGAGAAAACAGAAAAAGGGCTTTCCATGAAGTATCATTTCAAGATTGATAACCATATGATCCAGTTTTACGGATTATGCAAAGCCTGCCAATAAGAGGGAGAAGATAAATTTTTTTGTCTAATAATGAGAATGATTATCAATAATAAAATTGACTATTTGATTGAGTTACATTGTGCAGACAAAGCTCCGACTCGTAAGCTGTAAAGAAATTCTTTTCAATAATTTCTCTATACTCGTCGGAGTTAATTCGTTAAGCATACTTGTGTCCACTTTGTTACGCAAGTATGGAACTCATTAAAAGGAGGTGCGTTATGCCATTTGGAGACAGAACTGGTCCTGATGGAATGGGACCTATGACAGGTCGTGCTGCCGGTTATTGTGCCGGCTATGCAGTGCCAGGGTATATGAACCCTGTTTACGGCAGAGGCCTGGGATATGGACGCGGCCGTGGACGCGGATTTTTCGGCCGGGGCGGAGGCCGTGGTTGGAGGAACTGGCATTGGGCCACAGGGGTGCCCGGCTGGGGAAGAGCCGGTTATGGATACCCTGTCTATGCTGGCGGAGTTTACCCTTACAGGCCTGAATTGACATCCAAAGAAGAAATGGATGTGCTCAAGGAACAGGCTGAGGCCCTGAAACAGGAACTCGAAGAGATCCAGAACCATATGAAGACTCTGGAGCAAGCTCAAGAGGAAAAAAAGTGAACCTCTAAAGACGGGGAGTAGATTTCAACTTTTCTGTTCCCCGTCTTTAATTCAGCTGGACATGACTCTTCCTTGTGTGAGTAGGTGATATCAGCAGACAGGGGGATTATGTAATCAAACATTTTTGCTTTTTTAACCGAAAAGCTTTTAAATAGACATAAAAATCATCAACAATATCAAATAAGAGGAGGAGCAATGAAGATTTGTATTACTTCAGAAGGACAGGATCTGGATTCTCAGGTCGATCCCCGTTTTGGCCGGTGCCAATATTTTATTATTGTTGATACAGACAGTCTTGAATTTGAGGCTGTCCCGAATTCAAATATGGAAGCCATGGGCGGGGCAGGTGTTCAATCCGGCCAGCTTGTTGCTCAGAAACAGGTTAAAGCCATACTGACAGGCAATGTCGGACCCAATGCTTTTCAAACACTGCAGGCAGCAGGTATTGATATCATTACAGGCGCAGCTGGCAGCATCAGGGAAGCAGTAGAAAAATATAAAAAAGGGGAATTAAAATCGACACAGGGGCCAAACGTCAATTCGAAATTTGGCATGAGATAGGAATAGAAAAACAGAATACAGACGACAGAAGACAGAGGATGAATAATGACAGCGGAAATCGATAGGGGTAAGTACAGGCTCTATAGGGCCTGTGCCTTGTTAATGTAATAAAGATTGAAAACGAAATGAATTAAAGGAGGAGAAAATGCCTTTTGGAGATGGAACAGGTCCATTGGGTCAGGGTTCAGGAAACCCTCGACGAGGCTCAGGACAAGCAGGAAGAGGTATGGGGCTCGGAGGAGGCCGCGGCCGGATGGGCGGAAATCGTCCCGGCGCAGGTCCGAGTGGAAACTGTGTCTGCCCTGGCTGTGGAGCAAAAGCCTCTCATCAACCCGGAGTCCCCTGCTATTCGGTCAACTGTCCGAATTGCGGAACAAAGATGGTCAGAGCATAGGCCTTCCTATTGAAATGTAAAAACAATACTACAGGTTTAAGAAATCTGATAACGAGAAAAGAATATTATGATCATTTCAGTGGCCAGCGGAAAAGGGGGAACAGGAAAAACAACGGTAGCTGTCAATCTTGCGCTTTCCATAAGGGAAAAAGTGCAGTTTCTTGATTGTGATGTCGAAGAGCCCAATGCCCATATTTTTCTCAAGCCGGCCATAGAAGAGAAAAGACAAGTTTTTATTCCTGTTCCGGAAATCGATGAATTGAAGTGCACCTATTGCGGAAAATGCCGCGAAGTGTGCGCTTATGGTGCTGTTGCGGTCATCAAAAGTGTTGACAGCGGAAAGGGAAGTGTTTTGGTCTTTCCGAATCTTTGTCACGGCTGTGGAAGCTGTTCCTATTTTTGTCCTCAGCAAGCAATCAAGGAAGTCAATAAGGAAGTTGGAGAGATTGAGGCAGGTTACGTCCAGCCTGCATTCCCGAATGCGGACGTAAGATTTGTCCACGGCCGTCTCAATATTGGAGAAGCTATGGCCCCGCCCGTCATCAGGGAAGTCAAAAAATATGTTGTTCGGGACAGGATCACTATCATCGACGCTCCTCCAGGAACATCCTGTCCTGTTATCACTTCGATAAAAGACAGCGATTTCTGTCTTCTTGTTACCGAGCCGACCCCGTTTGGATTGAACGATCTTCTACTGGCCGTTGAAGTCGTCAGGAAACTTTCACTCCCGTTCGGCGTGGTGATTAACCGCTCAGATCTGGGAGACGATAAAACAGAAACATATTGTCAAAAGGAAGATATACCTGTTATCATGCGTATTCCCTTTCAAAAAGAGATCGCCGTAGCGTATTCACACGGGAAGACAATTATCGAGGCAGTTCCGTCATATCAGGTGAAATTCCAGGAATTATACAGGGGGATCGCAGAGGGAAATTTTAGTTAAAGATTTTTTAAGACGAAAAATATTTTCTGTAATAGGCTCAGACTTTGCATAATACTGAAATTATCATGATATAAAAGAAAGGAGAATTATGTCTAAGAAAACTGATGTTCTGATTGTCGGCGGCGGACCAGCGGGTTTGGTCAGCGCTGTGACAGCCCGGAGGTACTATCCGGATAAAAAGATTATGATTATAAAAAATGTGGAGAACAGCTGTATTCCCTGCGGTATTCCTTATATGTTCTGGAGCCTGAAAAATCCTGATGACAATAAAATGGGAAATCAGGCATTGCAAAAGAACAGCGTCGAGCTTGTTAACAATGAAGTCATCAAAATAAACCGCGATAAAAAAACAGTCGTGTGTCATGATGAAGAGAATTATGTGTATGAAAAGCTGATCCTTGCGACCGGATCTTTTCCCATTCGACCTCCGATACCCGGAATTGAAAAAGAAGGCGTCTATTCCATCATCAAGGACCTGGATTATCTCAAAGAAACAGTTTCAAAAGTAAAAAAATCAAAGAGTGTTCTTGTCTTAGGCGGAGGATTCATAGGCGTTGAATTTGCTGACGAGGTTTCAAAGTTAAGCGGCCTGAAAGTGTATCTGGCAGAGGTCCTCCCTCATGTTCTTGCCAACTCTTTTGATGAAGATTTTTCTTTATTGGTTGAAGAAAGACTCAAGTCCGCAGGCGTTAGTCTTTTAACGAATTCCCGCATTGTCGAAATCATGGGAAAGGAAAAAGTTGAAAAAGTAAGATTTGAAAACAGAAAAGAGTTGGAAATCGACAGCATCATCCTCGGCATCGGAGCTGTTCCGAATACAAGTCTGGCCACAGAAGCCGGTTTGGATCTGGGCAGGGGTAAAGGCATATGGGTCGATGAATACATGCGTACAATTGATCCTGATATATTTGCTGTGGGGGATTGCGCAGGGAAGAGAGATTTCTATACCAGGAAAGATACGCCCGTTTTGCTGGCTTCAACGGCAACAGCTGAAGCCAGAATTGCCGGCGCTAATCTATACCAGTTGAAAGTTGTTCGGGAAAACAAAGGAACGATCGCGATTTATTCGACCTATGTGGATGGTCTTGTCCTGGGTTCCGCTGGACTTACGGAAACAAGCGCTAGTAAAGAAGGTTTTGAGATTGTTACTGGATATATAGAGGGATTTGACAAGCATCCCGGAAGCCTTCCCGGAGCAAATAAAATAAAGATCAAACTGATATTTTCCCGGCAGTCCGGGATCCTTATGGGCGGGCAGGTCGCCGGCGGAATGTCTGCCGGAGAAATCATTAATGTCATCGGCATGGCTATTCAACAGCGTGTTTCTGTAACGGAACTGGAGACATTACAAATGGCGACGCATCCCTATTTGACAAGCGCTCCAACCATGTATCCCGTCGTACTGGCTGCTCAGGATGCGTTAGGCAAAATGTAAGAAAGGCTCAGGATGAAGCAGATTGTCATTATCAGCGGCAAAGGCGGAACGGGCAAGACCGTGGTCACCGGAGCATTTGCCGCGCTGGCCAAAAATAAAGTCATGGCTGACTGCGACGTGGACGCGGCGGATTTGCATCTCTTGATGGATCCGGCGATCAGAGAGAAACATGAATTTCGAAGCGGCAAGACCGCTGTTGTTGATAAAGAAAAATGCGTCAGATGCGGTAAGTGCGTGGAAGTTTGCCGGTTTTCCGCCATAAGCATGACAAATGGTGATTTTACGATTGATCCGGTTTCCTGCGAAGGCTGTGCGTTCTGTTATTTTGCCTGTCCTGATGGAGCCATAACCATGGAAGAGAATATTTCAGGCGAATGGTTCATTTCTGATACGCGATTTGGCCCCATGGTGCACGCCAGGCTCGGCATAGCAGAAGAGAACTCCGGCAAGCTTGTCAGCCTGGTCAGAAAGCAGGCCGAGGAACTGGGAGAGAAAAAAGGCGCAGACTGGGTCATTGTAGACGGTGCTCCCGGAATAGGATGTCCTGTCATTGCTTCACTTTCCGGAATAGACTGTGCGGTGGTCGTGACTGAGCCGACATTGTCAGGCCTTCACGATGCGGACAGAGTGATCAACGTGGCTCATCATTTTCAGGTCCGGACCAATCTTATCGTGAATAAATATGATCTGAATATGGAGATGACAGAAAAAATAGAGGATTACTGCCGGAGTCACCAGATTGATCTCATAGCAAAAATCCCGTTTGACCGGGCTGTTGTTGAAGCGATGGTGCAGGGCAAAACCATTATCGAGTATTCAGAAGGAAAAGCCGGAGAAGAAGCTGCCCGTGCCTGGCGTGCCATAAAAAAAAGTGTTCAGTAAAGAAACGTGAACTTTGTTGGAGAGGATATATGCAGAAGATGACAGAGCAGGACAGGATCGAGCAGGACAGGCGCTTAAAAGAACGCATGTCTCAGATAAAGCA
>JAFGJP010000049.1 GCA_016929035.1 Candidatus Auribacterota bacterium
ACTCTCTCTTTCGATTTTTTGGGCGGGATACCTTCCGTTAACGGTCTTAAAGCTTTCACCGTATTTTCGACTATAAAATTCCAAACGGTCCTCATCGGAACTTCCTGGTTGAACCGCTATCAAGGTTACTTTCTTGGGCGTTCTTCTTTTCTTTTTCCCTTTACCATTGACAGGATCTCTTTTCAGCGATGATTTGGACATGCGCCTCGTTGTATTTTCAGATCTGTTTTTTTGTCTAAATTTCTCAGGATGCTTATCGTTTTTTTGCGTATCCAGGCTAAAGTGCATTCCCTCGCTTACATCACTTTCTAAAAACTTTTCGTCAGCCCAGGAGACCGGGATCTTCATCTCGGTAAATGATTCCAGGGCCTCGAGGCCCATCACAAATTTTTCACATGCAAGTGTTATAGCCTCGCCGGATTTGCCCATACGGCCCGTGCGACCGATCCTGTGAACATAGTTCTCAGGGTCTTCCGGGAGATCATAGTTGACAACAAGATCGAGATTGTCAATGTGAAGGCCGCGTGCGGCCACATCTGTTGCCACGAGGTATTGAAGACGACCCGATTTGATGTCTTCAATAATTTGTTGCCTCTTCTTCTGGGGCAGGTCGCCGATAAGGTACTGGGCTTGGTATCCATTGCATTCAAGCCGCTTTGATATCATGTAGGCTGCCTGCTTGGTGTTTGTAAAAATAAGCGTATTTCCCGGTTCACGGCTCTTCAGAATTCCGAGAAGGAGAGACATTTTTTCCTTGCTGTCGACGTGATAAAGTACCTGTGAGATCCCTTCAACCGTTATTCTGTCAGGATTCAATATGACTTCGACAGGCTCATTCATGTACTCCCACGCGATTTGACGTGCGCGCTGACCCAAGGTGGCACTGAAAAGCATGGTCTGCCTCTCGCTGTATTTAGGCATCCTTTTCAGCATCCATCTGATATCCGGGAGAAACCCCATGTCAAGAAGACGGTCGGCCTCGTCGATGACAAGGATTCCAATCTCTCTGAAATTGATTTTATTCTGCCTGCCAAAATCGATGAGTCTTCCCGGTGTCCCGATTATTATATCAACGCCGCCGCTCAACAGTTTTTCCTGTTTGCAATAACTAACACCGCCGTAAAAGCTGCCGATAGTGAGATCAAGAAAGCGGCCCAGCATTTTGGCTTCCTTTTCTATTTGAACGGCCAGTTCCCTGGTTGGCGCGATAATAAGGCTTTTCTTATGGTGTGCCTTGCGTGTCAAGATGTGAAAAATGGAAACAAGAAAAGCGGCGGTTTTGCCCGTTCCGGTCTGTGACTGAACGCAAACGTCTTGGCCCTTAAGGGAAAGGGCAAAAGTTTTTTCCTGTACCGGCAGGCATTCTTTGAAACCCGCCGCCGACACCCCCTTGAGGATGTCTTGGTTGAGTTTAAATTCGGAAAATTTCATTATTACCTCTATGTGTCTATATTCTACCAGTTGTAAACAAGGGTGCGGGGCCTGTCGGAAAAGACCACCTCCATCTTCTCATTGGAAGCACTGATAACGATCCCCAGGCCAAAGGTCTTATGTTCAATCATGTCGTCTGCTTTAAATGATCCCGACATGGTGTAGTGCACCGGCTTTTTTCCCTTGAACTTTTCGGTGAGCGTTTCAAAGTCCATTGTGAGGTCCAATTTTTTGCTCCTTCTGCCACCCTTAGAGGTCTTTGCGGCCTTTTTGGGTGACTTTTCTCTTTCAGGACGGTACTTGTGTTCGGATCCACAGGTGTTGCACTTTACCTTTTCGACGATGCCCTCCTTGTCATGAAAAAGGACCACGTGATCAAGTTGCATCTTGCATTTTGTGCACATGGTGACCACATTTTGGGCTACAGGTGTCTTGTCTTCTTTATTATCTATCATCGCTTTCCTTCCAGTATTAGATGTTTTTGTAAAATCAGATTCTGTCTGCTGTCGACAGCAGCAATGCTATATCTTCCCGCAGCCTGCATGGTCGAATAAATGGACGGCATTTCATCCCAAAAATGAAAGCCTTTTCTTTCAAAGGGATCGCTGGCAGCATGTCTGCCACTACGGGTTATGCTATTTTGTTCAGTCAGTAAGATGAGGCTGAAAGATAAGAACATATTGAAAAGCCATGAGTTCTTTAAGGGGAAGACAGAAGGATAAAAGCCTGTGTCTTGCAGCCGTAAGGTCTTATACAAAAACCCTTTTTTTAATATCTCAAGCCCCCAACAGGGTACCCACATTCCATAAGGAGTATTTTTATAGTCATTTTGAACGCTTTTCCCATGTGAAGTCCCTTTCTTCGAGTTGACTCTTAGAAACGCCGTCCTCCGCCTTGTCTTCCCCCTCTTCCGCCACCGCCGTATCCTCCTCTATTATCGCGACCTTCGGTGCGAGGGCGAGCCTTATTCACTAAGAGTTTTCGTCCTTTAATCTCTGTGTCGTTCAGACCGTCGATTGCCGACTGGGCGTTTTCATCATTGGGCATCTCTACGAATCCAAATCCTTTTGATCTGTCAGTGTATTTGTCTTTAATGATCTTTACGGATTCGACGTCCCCGAAAGCCTCGAAAGCCTGTTTTAAATCCTCTTCGGTGACTTCATAAGATAAATTCCCTGTATAGATATTCATTCTGATCTCCTTCTAATGATGAAAAATTTTGCAGGTTAAATTTGTTGACCCAATGTAAACACAATGCCATGGACACTCCATCCTGAATCAATGGAATGCCCCTTGCCTCAAAACAATGTGCTAAACTACAGTGACATTCACCGCAGCAGGGCCTTTTGGCCCCTGCTCCAGGTCAAAAGTAACCTCATCGCCTTCATTAAGAGACTTAAAGCCGGTTGCATCTATACCGGAATGATGAACGAATACATCAGGACCGTCTTGTTGTTCGATAAAGCCAAAGCCTTTGCGGTCATTAAACCACTTTACGATTCCATTAGCCATAATGACAACCTCCTTTCAAATAATTTCTCATGTTTCCAGACTTCAGGATGTCACCGTGGACAAATAGATCTTTCCCTTAGAACTAAAAAAGCCCACCCATAAAGGTGAGCCCTCATGAACTTATATATTTTCTCTTTTTTATATGAAAAAGTCAAGTTTTTTTTAAATACAATCAAAATAAACTAATTTATCATTTAAATATAACAATCTATTTAATTAGGTAAAATTTACTGATAAGCACAATTTGATTAACATAAATACATAACGCTGTATATATCCTCCAGCAAAATAACTCGGAGGTATTTATCTCCTGTATCTTTGTCTATTTTCCTATTCGACCATCCGATCGAATCTTCTGTTTCAATGAGAAATTATCGTTTCAGTTCCGAATAATCATTGACCAGTTTGAGAAATATAAATGGAGGTTGGTAAGTTGCGAATTTTATGCTATTTGATGTTCGGCATTTTTACGCTGTCTGTCGCGACATCTCCTGATAAGAAAATTCCCACAGGCCTGCACTCGCTTTAGCGTGTTCAATCGTCATGCTCACGAGATTCCCTTTTTCATCTATGTCAATATAGATGTTTTCACTGATCTCTTTTGTAGCATGGACGTCTGTGCCTGTAAATTCCACATGAGCGGTATCCGTGTCAGAAAAATATTTTACTTTCATTGGTTATTCTCCTTTGAAAGATCGATCAAAAAAGGCGTTGTGAATCGTCTCACCATCCTTTAACAAAATGACTCGCAGGTATTTGCCGACCTCCTCTATCTCTGCCCATTTTCTTATTCGACCATCCGCTTGAATCTCTTGTTTCTGAGGATTGTTAACAACAAATCTTATCCACTCCTCTTTGATTATAGCCCGATCCTTCCTTTTTCTCATATATTGAAAATATTGGGTTGTCTTCATTCGTTACAAGAGCCCATCTTCCTCAAAAAAAATTTCCAGTCTTCATTGTGCCTTTTCGGTTGGATATAATAGGATTTTGCATCCCGGGCGTTTTGGATCTCCTC